>JAJTCI010000292.1 GCA_021323155.1 Chitinophagaceae bacterium
GAACTCGCGGTTGTCGCTCCCCTGGAAGGGCACCATGTCTTTCTGCGACTGGTGGATAAAGATGCCGTAGCGTTTTTTCATTACCTGGTCGGGGCTCATCGGTATCGCCATTTCGATCTCGGAGATCTCCCATTCCTGCCATGCGCCTTTGTAAAGCCACACCCAACAATCCCTTACCCAGGGTTCGCCCGCGGCTTTTAAACGGCGCAGGCTTTCGAAGATGATATCGAGGCAAACCTTGTGCGTGCCATGCGGGTCGGCGAGGTCGCCGGCACAGTACACCTGGTGGGGCTGCAGCTTCCGCAATAAGTCCATCGTAAGTTGAATGTCCTCTTCACCCATCGGCCGTTTTTCTACCGTGCCTGTCTCGTAAAAAGGCAGGTTCATAAAATGACAATGGTCTTCTTTTATGCCCACGTACCTGCAGGTGGCCTTGGCTTCGCAGCGGCGAATCAGTCCTTTGATCGCTCTCACTTCATCCGTATCCCGCTGGTTCTTTCTTTTTTCTGATAGGAAGGCGCGTGCTTTTTCCAGGATGCCACTGCTCTTCTGGTTATCGATACCGAACATGTCTTCAAAACCTACGGCGAAGTCCATGAACCGCGTAACGAACTCATCCGTCACGGCGATGTTACCACTGGTCTGGTAAGCTACGTGCACATCATGACCCTGGTCGTGCAACCGCATGAATGTGCCACCCATGCTGATGATGTCGTCATCCGGGTGAGGGGAGAAGATCACGCAGGTCTTAGGATATGGTTCGCTACGCTCGGGGTGGTTGGGCATTACCGCGTTGGGTTTCCCGCCGGGCCAACCCGTGATACTATCACGCAACTGGTAGTAAACATTCAGGTTGATTCCATAGGCATCGCCTTCTTCCACTAAGAGGTCGCTTAAACCATTTTCATTGTAGTCGTGGTTGGTGAGGCTGAGTACGGGCTTCTTTAATTTGAGGCTGAGGTTCACTACGGCGCGTTTCACCATACCGGGTGTCCAATGACATTCACCGGTGAGCCAGGGCGATTTGATCCTTGTGAGTTCTGTAGCGGCGGCTTCATCCACCACGAAGCTGCAATCGCCGTGTTGTTGCAGCAGGCTGGCAGGCACCTGTTCCGTCATGTTCCCTTCTACTGCTCTTGCCACAATGGGGGCTTTAAATCCCCAGGCCATCAGTATGATGCGCCGCGCTTTCATGATCGTACCGATACCCATCGTGATGGCAAGACGTGGTACCTCGGATATATTCGTGAACTCGTGCGCGTTTGCCAGGCGCGTGGAATTGTCGAGCGTGATCAACCGGGTCCTTGAAAAGATACTCGAACCGGGTTCGTTGAAACCGATGTGACCGTTGTTACCGATGCCAAGCACCTGGAGGTCGATGCCACCCGCTGCTTCGATCTGCAGTTCGTATTCCAGGCAGTGTTGTTTGATGGATTCCTTGGGCAACTCGCCGTTCGGGATATGAATGTTCGCACGGTCGATGTCGATGTGATTAAACAGGTGACGGTGCATGAAGCTGTGGTAGCTCTGGAAAGCTTCCGGCTCCAGCGGATAGTATTCGTCCAGGTTGAAGGTCACCACGTTTTTAAAGCTGAGCCCTTCTTCGCGGTGGAGTTTTACCAGTTCTTCGTAGAGCGTAATCGGTGTGTAACCCGTGGCCAGTCCCAGCACACATTTTTCCTGCTTCGCCTGCTTTTCCCGGATGAGGCTAGCGATCTCGCGCGCCACCCAGGCAGAGCCATTATTGGATGAACCAAATATTCTAACGGGGATCTTCTCAAAGCTGTCGGTCAGGTCTATCTCGGGCTTGTGGTTGGCCATTTGCGTTTTTTTGCAGGTTTAAAGATATAATATCCTTCTAATGCGAGGGTTATCATTTTGCCAGCCAGAACGGTTTCAACCTTCACCAGGTTGGAAACCTAAGCTGTATTGGCAGGCCGTTTGATTGGAAAAACCGACAAATCAACCATATATATGAAGAAATTACTGTTTTCCGCCCTGCTTGTGCTGGGGGTTATGAATGTAGAAGCGCAGGACACCACTTATGCTGTGGACTCTAATATCAGCGTGGTGCAGGCACCCGTAGTCAAATACTCCAGTTATGCTGCGGATACCAAGAGGCCGTCTCCTTACACTACGAGTTTTAAGAAAGATGGCTGGGCCATCATTGGCCTGCTGGGTTTGAATGCCGGTGGACTATACCTGGTGCAGAAGAAAAAGGACCTCACAATGGACCAGTTGGCAACGAAGACGCGAGACAATGTTCCCTTTTTCGATCGCGGCAACGTTGGCTATTTTGATGAAAGCATCGACAAAGACAGTTATATCCCGTTCTATGCTTCATTCGCCTGGCCGATGGCGATGATACTGGTAGATGGGGACCAGACCCGGAATTTCGGGCAAGTATTGACCTTATACCTGGAGACCATGGCGGTCACCGGGGCGATGTTCACGATTACCGCTGGTGCGATCAACCGCAGTCGCCCGCTCGTTTATGGATCACAGACGCCGATCGGCCGCAGGCTGAGTAAGAACTCGCAACGGTCGTTCTATGCAGGCCACACGGCAGCAACCGCGGCTTCGAGTTTCTTTACGGCGAAAGTGTTTGCTGATATGAATCCTGATTCCAAGTTGAAACCTGTGATATGGACGATTGCTGCGGCATTGCCCGCCATCGTTGGTTACCAGCGCTGGAAATCCGGCCAGCACTTTCTCAGTGATAACATACTCGGCTATGGCCTTGGCGCCGCAACCGGTATACTTATCCCACACTGGCACAAGACCAGGAAGTCAGATAAATTGACCATCATGCCGGAAGCCGGCCCACGTTACCAGGGGGTGGCCATGGTTTATAAATTCTAGTTATGAAACGATCGTTGGTGATCCTGGCCTGTTGTGTTCTTTTCGCGTGTAACGTGAGCGTAGACCACGAGGATAAGAAAGACTCCACTAAGCTGGATTCGCTCATTGATAAAGCGGACCAGAAGATGGATAAATGGGGTGATTCAGCCAAAGAGAAATACAAGGATGCGAGGGATGACGTAAAAGAAAAGTTCCGCAGGGATTCCGGTGCCGCCCGGTTGCAATAATACCGCGGCGGGAACTTTTGTTTCCTAATCAGTATCTGAGCGGGG
>JAJTCI010000293.1 GCA_021323155.1 Chitinophagaceae bacterium
TCGGCACCTCTTTGGGCTGCAGGCTATCGTCTCCCGGTTTCAGTATCATGGTACCGTTGTTCCAGCGGCCTGCCATTGGCACCATTTGCACATCATGCAGGCGCTGATCGAGAATATTCTCGAGGGCACGTTCGATATCGGCAAGGGTAACCGAGGCGGCGGATCCACTATCTCCTTCTGCTTTCTCAACGACCCTGAAGTCGTAATCTTTCGCAATGCTCTTCGAAGCGTTCTGGCTCCTGAACCATATGATGTAAAATTCGCTGGCAACATCCACTACCACTCCCCTGCCGAAATGCGGGTGTTCTATACGGGAGCCAATGCCGAGTGACTGATTTTCCATTAAAATTATTTGTATTCAAATATCGCGTAGCCCCAGGGTGACAGGCCAAGGTCGGTTGTGCTGTTTAACTGTAAAGACTTGCCCGTAGAAATGTTCTTAGCCCTGCCTTTTATAAGGTCACTGGTGATCGATACGGCAGCCACTTTAGGCGACAGATTCGCCACTACCAGTACCTTATGATTGTCTTTCTGCCGCACAAAAGCGTATACCTGGTCATCGAGCGAGCTTTTCACTTTTGTAAAGGACCCATTGGCTGCCAACGCCGGGTTATTCTTTCTCAGGTTGAGCAATGTTTTATAAAACGCAGCCCGTTGGAAAGAGCCGAAACCTATGGCATCCTTATAAAAAAAGCTGATGCTGTCCAACACGGGCTCTTCCTGCCCACTGTAGATAAGGGGTACTGATTTAGGCAGCGTTTGCGAAAGTACGGCAAAGGGTGCATGTACTTCACCGGGCATGGTGCCATAGTCTGCCTTGTTCCAGCTGTTTTCGTCGTGGTTGCTGGTGAAATACATTCTTATCGCCGTGGGCGAATAATTCTTTTCGGCGATCACCACTGCAGAATCCAGCGCCGATGCTTTCCGCTCCCCTTTGGCGATGCGTTTCATCATATGAAAGGCATTCCAGCCATAGGAAGCATCGAAACCCACTTCGTGCAGCCAGGGTTGCTCCGCTTCAGCAAGAAGGAAGATATTCTTTGTCTTACGCAGTTCAGGGATCGCCTTGAGGTAAAAATCTTTTCCCACTTCACCGGCAACATCCACGCGGAATCCATCGATGTCTGTTTCTGTGATCCAGTATTTCATCGAGGCGATCATACTGTCCGTTAGCTGTGACATGTGCGCCCCTTTGTATTCCAGCTTCCTGATATCGGTCCAATCGGTATCGAGCGGATGCGTAGGCTGTCCTTTTGCATTCTTTAAATAAAAGTCAGGGTTGGATGTCAGCCAGGGATGGTCAGCCCCGGTGTGGTTGGGTACCCAATCGATGATCACTTTCATGCCTTTCCTGTGGGCTTTCTCCACCAGCGATTTCCAATCCGCCAGCGTACCGAACTCCGGGTTGACCGCTTTATAATCCGCGATCGCATAATAACTTCCCAGCGCGCCTTTCCGATCTTTAATGCTGATGGGGTTGATGGGCATGAACCATAGTGTTTGCACACCCATATCCTTCAGCCGATCGAGGTGCTGTTCAAACGCCCTGAATGTTCCCTCCGGGGTGTACTGGCGTATATTCACTTCGTAAATATTTCCCTGCAGGATCCAGGCCGGGTGACCATCTACCACCGCGTTTTCATTCGCCTCGGTAGTGGCACTTGTTTTACAACCGGGGAACGTAATTGATGCGCATAGCAGGAGGAATAATACGAAACGTATCATACAGTATGTTTTCTCAAAAATATGGTTTTATCGCCGCAGCGCTTCGCCCCGCTGGCGTTGTTTTTTCGGTGACCAGGTGTTTAGTTAAGCGAATTATCTACTTTGCACGGGCAAATCCCAATTGGATGAAAGCAATGATCATTGGAAGCGGAATCGCGGGGCTGGCCGCGGCGATCACTCTCAGGAGAATGGGATGGACCGTAACAGTGATGGAACGGGCTGCCGAGTTCACCGAAGTTGGATTGGGTTTTATTGTTCTTCCAAACGGGCTTGAAGCACTGGATCATATCGGTGCCGGCGAATATGTGCGGACAAACGGTACCCTCATCCGCAAAGCGATCATCCGTACACCGGATGGCAACCTGATAAAAGACGACGCCCTCGAAAACTGCCTTGGCATTAAGCGATCCTCCTGTATCGATGCCTTGAGGAAATTGGTTGAACCAGGTATCATCCAGGCGAACGCTGAGTTCAGTCATTTCGAATATGACAAAGAAGGAAACGCGATCGCCGCTCATTTCAGGGATGGAAGACGGGCGGAGGCCGATGTTTTCATTGGCGCGGATGGGGCGAATTCAGTCATCAGGAAAATACTTTTCCCCTCCCACCCCGTGGGCGATACAAAGATCAAGGAGTTGGTGGGCATCGCGGACTTACCCGCTATGGCAAAGCAGTTGCAGGGAAGTTTACTCAAAACGCAAAGCCTGGAAGAGGGATTGTCACTGGGCATCCTCCCGTGCAACGATCAACAGATCATCTGGTACATGCAATACGATTGCCTGAAGAACGACGTTAAGGATGACTCGAACCAAAGTAAAAAAGAATTCGCGCAACGGATGATGAAAGGCTGGCCGGACCCTATCGGTTATATATTGGAAAACACCGACTACAATAAAACGTTTCTCTGGTTCACAAAAGACATGGCGGTGTTACCCGCTTTTCATAAGAACAACATCGTGCTGATCGGTGACGCGGCGCACCTGGTGTTGCCTTTTACCAGCCAGGGCGTAAACAGTGCATTGCAGGACGCGATCATACTCGGGCGGCTCCTGAAGGACGGACGACACATCGAGTCTTTCGACGACGTTTTTACGACTTACCACCAGGTAAGGAAAGAGATACTGGAGGAATATCACCTGTTTGGCAATATGATGGCAAGGCGGTTCCTCGACCCGCTCCATTATAAGAATGAGGAAGTACCCATACCTTTGGCCAAATGACCCATTTTTCCGATTCGGAGATCAACATGAAGGCATTGCGCCAGCGCGCATACAACCTCCGGTGGGCGACCCTGCCGGAAGATGTGATCCCTCTTACCGCGGCTGACCCGGACTTCCAGAGTGCCCCGGAAATAGCAGAAGCAATAACCAGCTATACCAATGAGCGGACCTTTGCTTACCGGCGCAGGGAATGTTCATCATTGCACGGTATTGCCTGCAACCGGGAGATGAAGCGATCATTTTCGATCCGGTTGATTTCCTTTTCAAGACCAGTGTGACCGCCGCAGGAGGAACGCCTGTATTATTTCCGCTGGAGGTAGAATCGGGGAAGTACGATACACAACAGCTGCGTTCACTTATCACTCCGAAAACGAAGATGCTGTGCCTCTGCAATCCGCATAACCCCAGCGGCAAGGTGTTCACGAGGGAGGAACTCGAAGAATTGGGACAGATCGCCGTTGAACATGACCTGTGGATCATGAACGACGAGATATGGAGTGATATTATTTTCCCGCATCACCACTTCACCAGTATGGCCTCGCTTTCCCCGGAAATAGCGGAACGGACGATCACGGTCTATGGATTCAGTAAATCGTTCGGGCTCGCGGGTTTACGGGTTGGATTCATCCTATCCCCTTCCGAAATGGTCCACGAAGGCATCCTGGAGACATCGCTGGTGCGCACCACCGCGTACGGCGTATCGACACTTTCGCAGGTAGCGGCCCAGGCGGCGTTTGAGAAATGCTGGTACTGGGTGGATGGCTTCCTGCAGCACCTCACCGTGAATAAGAACTACGCTGTTGACCGCCTTAATAAAATGCGCGGTATCTCCTGTCATCATCCCCAGGGATGCTACCTGGTGTTCCCCAACATCGGGGGAACCGGCCGAACTTCTACGGTACTTACGGAACAGCTGCTTCAAAAGGGCAGGG
>JAJTCI010000294.1 GCA_021323155.1 Chitinophagaceae bacterium
CGGGATCGTCCAGGCGGTCTTTTCTATGCAGCGGGGTTATCACATTCTCGTGATCGATGACGGCTCTCCGGATGGCACCGCTGCCATCGTCCGCAGTTTGCTCCCGCAATATCCTGGTCAGCTCTTCCTGGAAGAAAGGACCGGTAAACTGGGACTGGGCACCGCTTACATTCATGGCTTTAAATGGTCTATAGACAGGGGATATGGCTACATCTTCGAGATGGACGCCGATTTCTCACACGACCCTCGAGACCTCGAACGCCTGTACGATGCATGTAAGTTGGGCGGGGCGGATCTTGCCGTCGGCAGCCGGTATGTAGACGGTGGAAAAGTGGAGAACTGGCCCTGGGACCGTATATTCTACTCAAAAGGCGGAGCATTGTATACGCGCATGATCACCTGGATGCCGGTGAAAGACCCTACCGCGGGTTTTGTTTGTTACACCAGGAAAGTATTAGAGACCATCAACCTCGACCAGATCGAGTTCGTAGGATACGCTTTCCAGATCGAAATGAAATTCGCGGCCTGGAAGCTCGGCTTCCGCATCATGGAAGTACCCATTACTTTCGTCGATCGCAAGGAAGGCACAAGCAAAATGAACCACGGTATCCTGAAAGAAGGTATCCTGGGCGTTTTGAAGATCCAATGGCACAGCATGTTCAAGAACTACCGGAGAAGGGTGGGCTCAGGAACACCTACCACGAAGATCGTGACGCCCATTTACGAGAACGAGTTCATAACAGAGGGCAAATAACCCACCCCGCGGCAGGATATCTTTTGCCGTCAATTCACACTATTTGAGATATTTTGCGGCATGAGTAAAAGCATCCGGACCGCGCTGTTGCGAATGCATCTCGCGGTGTTTATCTGGGGCTTCACCGGCGTACTGGGCCGCGCCATTTCGCTCAACGAGGGATTACTTGTCTGGTGGCGCATGCTCATCACAGCTGTCTCTCTATGGATCTTGTTTTTCCTGCTCGGTTGGATCCGCAGGATCAAAACAAAAGACTTTCTGAAGATCGCCTCGATCGGAACCGTGCTGGCGCTGCATTGGCTTTGCTTCTATGGCAGCATCAAATACGCCAACGTCTCCGTAGCGCTCACCTGCCTGGCTACCTCGGGACTTTTCTCGGCGATCGTTGAGCCGATTTTCTTTCGAAGGAAGATCAATCCCATCGAATTATTCCTCGGCCTGTTCGCGCTTGCAGGTATTGGCATCATCTATTTCACCAACCTGGAGTTTTCAGTAGGTATTTATATCGGTCTTGCATCTTCGCTCTTTACTGTACTGGTTTCAGTGATGAACAAAAAGCTGGTGGACGGCTACGAACCGCAGGCCATTTGCCTCTACCAGCTTTCCGGCGGTTTCCTTGGCCTCACCCTGCTGATGCCGCTGTACATCTGGCTGTTTCCATCCGACTCCTTCCTGCCAGCTGGTTGGGACTGGCTGTGGCTGGTAATCCTTAGCTGGCTGTGTACCATACTCACGTTTTTTCTTTATCTCTATTCCTTGCGGCGCTTGAGCGCTTTCACCATGAACCTGACGCTCACGCTTGAGCCGGTTTACGGTATCATCCTGGCGTTCGCGCTCTACCACGAGAGTAAAGACCTCAGTCAATACTTCTATATTGGCTTCGGGCTGATATTGCTGGCGGTGGCCCTGCAGATGCGCAGGTTGACACGGAAAAAGGCCAGCACGATGCCTGGTGTGTGAGGTGTGCGGGCTAAGCCCCGTGGTTTGTTCCTTTTTATCACTAGCCTAAAGGCTAGTGTTAGTAAGCCATTCATCTTTTTATCATTAGCCTGAAGGCTAATGTTAATAAGCTATTTATGCTTTCCTCAACTAGCCGAAAGGCAAGTGTTAATGAAGATCAATGCCTTTTCTCACTGCCTGGTTTATGACTCCCCTCACATTTGTTAGGCGAGCATTTCTTTTCTTTGCGGCATGATGACTGACATCCGGAACAGGGAGGATATCGCCGCATTGGTAAACGCGTTCTACGAGAAAGTGAAGCGGAACGGGCGCATTGGCCATTATTTTACCGACGTGGTGAATGTGAACTGGGAAAAGCACCTGCCGGTGATGTACGACTTCTGGGAAGGTATTGTTTTCGGTGCCGCCGGGTATTCAGGCAACCCCATCAACGCGCATAAAAAGGTTCACGCGCTCCACGCGTTTTCAAAAGCCGACTTCGACGAATGGCTGGAGCTATTCACAGCTACTGTAGACGAAATGTTCTCCGGGGAGAAGGCGGAGCTGATCAAACAGCGTGCGCAGTCGATCGCCACCGTCATGCAGCTGAAAGTAATGAATGGAGATCGGTTCTCGCTCTAAGCCTGGACCGTAATGTATCGGACGAGGCTTCGCTTCGCCACCGGGAGTAAGGTTTCTTCAAGCGGGTAACTCAGTTCGGTCTCGATCGCATACACCGCGGGGTTCGGAAGTTCAGTTTTGTTACGGATCAGTTCCGCCTTGATGTTTTCATACGAGTTTACGATCGTACGCTGCCAAACATCCACGAAGTTTGTTTTGATGCTCCGGTATTTCTCGTCGTGCTTCTCGAATATGCTCAGCCGGTAATGGTACACCCAGGTATTCCTCGCCGCACCCTCGCACAGGAAAAAATAACCTTCGTTATGATCCAGTGGCACCAGGCCCACCGGTGAGATGTTAAGCCGTTGCTCGATGAACTCGTAGATCTCCGTTCCATCGCTGATGGTCGACTTCATCTTTCCCGCCGAATAATTAATGATCTCCTCCAGTTCTTCCATCAGTTCATCATCTGCGATCATCTGCTCGTACAATAGTTGCAGCTTTTCTATTTGTATACCCGTTAGTTTTTTAGGGAACTGTTCCTGCAGGTACTTCTTATTTTCCCGGAAGGCAACGATGTTATTATAATGAAAGATCAGGTCGGCCAGCTGGGGGTACAGCTTGTTCTCGTTAAAGTAACCGTTGATCTCTTTAAGATAGGCTAGGAGCGTATATTTCTTCAGTTCGAAATCAATATAGCCATCAGCAAACCAGGTTTCGGATAGGGTTTTCATAGTTCCTCCTTTTCGATTGTGCCATTAATTTACGACGATACAAACGAAAAATCCCTGCCAGAATTATCAA
>JAJTCI010000295.1 GCA_021323155.1 Chitinophagaceae bacterium
GGCAAATGTGCTGGGAATCCCTACGTCCAAAACTGATATGGATGGCAGCATGGTCCAGGATGTATATTACCGTGAGAATGATTTACAGCGGATCGTTGACTACTGCCAGCGGGACGTGGTGGTGACGGCGAATATCATTCTTAGATATAAAAATCTGCCCCTGGTGGAGCAGGAGAATGTTGTGTTGGCCGTTTGAAGATCATCGGTGATTCCCGATGATTAGTCGAACTTCCCTACAACCCTCGGTAAGCTGCAACCTGTTATCCTCCTTATCCGCTAGTTTTCAACACGGTCGTGACGGTTAACTGTCTTCTGTCAACCTCCTCTATATTTGCCCCATGAGCGCGGAAAAGATCATCGCAGACTGGAAAAAAGGGAACTTCAAGCCCGTCTATTGGTTGGAAGGAGAGGAGCCCTATTACATCGATCAGGTGGTGGATTACGCTGAAAAGAAAATACTTAGCGAAAGCGAAGCAAGTTTCAACCTCACGATATTTTACGGGCGGGATGCCGATTGGGCCGCAGTCGTAAATGCCTGCCGACGCTACCCGATGTTCGCGGAACGACAAGTCGTTCTGCTAAAGGAGGCTCAGCAGATGAAGGACATCGAAAAACTGGAAGGCTATATCGACAACCCGCTCACGTCTACAGTTTTCGTGGTAAGTTATAAAGACAAAAAAGTGGATGCCCGTACCAAATTCGCGAAGCTATTAAAGCAAAAGGGCGAAGTGGTCACGACAAAAAAAATGTACGACAACCAGTTACCGCAATGGGCGGCTGAAATGGTGGAGAGGCATAGTTTATCTATCAACCAGAAAGCGCTCGCGTTATTGGTTGATCATATCGGGAATGACCTGAATCGCATTCAAAATGAAATCGAAAAACTGGCCGTCAATCTCGGCGCACGGAAGAATATCACAGAAGATGATATAGAAGAGTACATCGGCGTAAGTAAAGAGTTTAATGTGTTTGAATTGCAGGACGCACTCGCGAAGAAGAATCTTCCAAAGGCTATCCGTATTATCCGGTATTTTGAATCGAATCCCAAAGCGGCACCGATTCAACTGATACTTCCTTCGCTCTATAGTTTTTTTAGCAAAGTCTACATGGTGATCGGTGCGGGGAATAAGGACGAGAAAAGCATCGCCTCCGAAGTAGGTGTGAATCCTTATTTCGTGAAAGACTATGTAGCGGCTGCGCGCAATTACGGTGAAATGGGGGTAGAAAGGACACTCATGTTACTTCATCATTATAATTTGCGCAGCATTGGTGTCCATGATGCCGGAACGGACGACGCCGATCTGATGAAAGAACTGGTGGTAAAAATGATGAGCTAGCGGCTGGCTTTAATTCAGCAGGCGTTCGACCGCGGACTTGTCCTTTGCCAGTTGTTCCTTCAATTCTTCCAACCCGTTCAAAGGAACGTCGCCCCGCACATAATCATGCATATACACCCGCAGCGTTTCGCCATAGATATCCTCGTCAAAATCGAAAATATTCACTTCGATTGTACGGTGCTTTCCTTCTACTACGGGACGGTTGCCAATGTACATCATTCCCTTTTTCAATACAGCAGGCGCACGGCTCACAATCGACACTTCGCAGGCATAGATACCGTCAGCCGGGATCAGTTTCTCTTCACTTTCGATATGGAGGTTAGCGGTAGGGTATCCAATTGTTCGACCCAATTTGTTGCCTTCAACCACCGTGCCCTGGAAGAAATAATGGTAACCCAGGAAGCTGTTGGCTGTTGCCATATCGTGCTGCAGCAAAGCGCTGCGGATCCTGGTAGAACTCACGATCGATTCATTGAGCAGTTCTTCGTTGATCTCTTTCACCCTGAAGCCAAGAAATGCGCCCTGGGCTTCCAGCAAATGATAATCGCCCTTGCGCCCTTTGCCGAACCGGTGGTCATAGCCGATGATCAGCGTATGCGGCCGGAAGGCTTTATAAAGGAACTCCGTAATAAACTCTTCGGCAGACTGGTTAGAAAACTTATTATCGAACGGTACCACCACCAGGTGGTCGATGCCTGCATCCGCAAGCAGGGCTGTCCTTTCCTCCAGCGTGGTTAACAGTTTGATATCACCTGGTACAGAGGAAACGATCTTGCGCGGGTGTGGGTGGAAAGTGACAATAACAGTCTCACCGCTGTGTTGGGCGGCTTCCTCTTTCAGTTGCCGGATGATCTGCTGGTGACCCAGGTGAACGCCATCAAACGTGCCGATTGTGATGATCGCATTGGTGAAAGAAGGTAGTTGCTGTAGATCACGGTGTACCTGCATGGTGGGCAAAAATAGTGCTCTTCGCTAAGCTTGGGGTGACAAAATTGTGGATTGATGATGAACGACGCAACGTACTTTTGACTTTCATTGCATTCATAATGTCGTTATATTCTCAAAGAGGCGTTTCCGCGCAAAAAGAAGAGGTGCACAAGGCGATCGCAAAGCTTGACCAGGGGCTGTATGATACGGCGTTCTGCAAGATGTACCCGGATTACCTGGTAGGCGACCCGGGTTACGTGAATGTTTCGCATGCGGATGGCGCGGGCACCAAAAGCATCCTTGCCTATCTCTACTGGAAAGAAACAGGCGACATTGATATTTGGAAAGGTATTGCGCGCGATGCAGTGGCCATGAATCTGGACGATTTGCTTTGCGTCGGTGTGTATGACAATTTGCTTTTTTCATCGACGATCGACAGGAATAAATCACGAGTCCCGGGGGAAGTGATCGAAGCTGTGATTAACGGCACCCAGGAATTCTTTAACGAGCTAAAGAACTTTGGCGTTAACATCCATTACCTCGGAGGCGAAACCGCTGATGTGGGTGATGTCGTTCGCACCATTGCGGTGAATGGAACAATGACCGCACGGTGGCCGAAAAATAAGCTGGTCACTAACCAGCATATCAAGCCGGGTAACGTGATCGTGGGCTTCGCCAGTTCAGGAAAGGCATCATACGAATCCGGATATAACAGCGGGCTGGGCAGCAATGGCCTGACCAGTGCCCGGCACGATGTACTAAGTAAACATTACGCGGAAAAATACCCGGAAACATATGAGAATTCGCTGGATAGGGGAGTTGTCTATATAGGAAATAGTAAGTTAACCGACGTGTGATCCACTGCAGTGGTGGTGGCCAGACTAAATGCATGAAATACCTGCCACAACCGATGCGCTTGATAAAAGACAACCTGTTTGACATACCGCCGATCTTCCGCCTGGTGCAGGAGAATTCAGGTGCTGATGATAAAGAAATGTACCAGGTGTTCAATATGGGCCATCGCCTGGAGATATTTACTAATGAAGCAGCAGCGGAAAAGATGATTGCTGTAGCCCGCTCGTTCCACATCGAGGCTAAGGTGGTGGGACGTACAGAAAAGGCGACAGCAAAACAGTTATCGTTAAAAGGCAGTTTCGGTGAGGTAGTGTACGATTTTTGAATATTTTTGAACGACTAAACCATGGGCATGTCAGAGAATGTTGTATCGATACGGAACGTAAATATCTACCAGGGCGGGAACCTTATCCTCGAAGACGTGAGCTTCGACGTAAGCAAAGGCGAATTCGTGTACCTGGTAGGAAAAACCGGTACCGGCAAAAGCAGCCTCCTCAAAACACTCTATGGTGAACTGCCATTGAAGCAAGGCAGTGGCAATGTAGTTGGCTTTGACCTCAAAGACATGACCTGGAAAAAAGTCCCGTTCCTCCGCAGGAACCTCGGTGTGGTGTTCCAGGACTTCCAGTTACTTACCGACAGGAATGTGTACGAGAATCTTAAGTTCGTCCTGAAAGCAACGGGATGGGAAGACAAAAAGGCGATGGACGATAAAATCAACGACGTGTTGGATAAAGTGGGTCTTAAAAGCAAGGGCTTTAAATATCCTTTCGAAATGAGCGGCGGTGAGCAGCAAAGAGTGGATATCGCCCGGGCATTACTTAATTCCCCCAAGTTGATCTTAGCCGACGAACCAACGGGAAATCTTGACCCGGAAACCAGCGATGAGATCATGCAGCTGTTGTTTCATATTGCGAAGGACATCGACACCTCGGTCATCATGGCTACCCACGATTTTATCGTTATCAACAAGTATCCTTCGAGGATGCTCACCACCGAACGGGGTAAAGTATTCGACACGCCACTGGAGACACTTATGAACGCTTCCAGATAATATCTACCAGTCGCGCCACATTCACTTCATTGTTGAATTGTTCTTCCAGGAGCACCTTCCTCGCTTCTGTTTCCTGTTGTCTGAATGGCTGGTAATATAACTGTGTTACCAGGTCCACCATATGCTCCATTGAATGCGCGATATGGCACAGTGGTTCTAACCCGGTTCCCGATACGGTGGCATCATTCACAACGCAGTGCCTGCCGTTGAACAGCGCGTTCAGCAATTTCAACTTGATGCCGGTAGCAGAATGAGAGGGAAGAATATTGATGTGTGCACCCGATATCAGCTCATGCATGGCCGCGCCGGTAGGATTCGCAATGAGGGTGATATTCCGGTATGGCTGCACGATCTTTTCCAGGTGCCTGCCGGGGTTCTTACCGGCGATCTTTAGCGATATGTCCAGGCCGGGAAACACCTCTTTTATCAAACGCCTGGCTATTTGCTCATTGGCGGCAACACTCAGGTCTCCCTGGTACAGGCAATATCCCCCCATTCCCGGGGGGGCACTCACCTCCCAGCCAGGGAGAAAGAGGGGAAGATGGGTGATATGATGGCAGTTGAATTCCTTTCGATACTGTTCCGCATCTTTTTCAGTTACAGTTAAGAAATGCGCTTTCTGGGCGATCACCTTTTCATACTTCTTCAGCAATCGGCTCTCCCTGGAATAGTAAAATTTCCGCACCGGCGAACTTGCCACATCAGCAAGGTCCCGGTAATATTGATACTCTACATTATGAAGGCGGACAAAGCACTTCCTCCCCGAGAAACGTTTATCTTCCAGCAAGGCCGTACAGTGAATTCCCTCCATCAATACGGGGTAGTCGTCGGCAAGCAGGTTCCGCATTAAGTCATCATTTTGCCGGCTGGCTACGATATGTGGCAAACCAGTAAAGGGGCGGAATGATTTCCGCCGGTAATAATTCACCGATGTGCAGTACTTGTCTAGTTCTGACTGTACACCTCTGCCATACTCGAAGCAATGCAAGTGGATCTTGACACCTTGGTGTTGCAATGCCGGCAGCTTATGGAACAGGTCGAACACCCCTCCATAATCGACTGGGTACGGAACTGTAAATGAAATGATATGTAAGTGCTTTTCCATTTTTACCGCCAATAAATCCCTGCGGCTATGTTGGTTTAGATGGGTTAGTGAAAATGTTCTGATAGAACTCAACTAACTTTTTTTCCTCCACGCACCAGTTCAACTCCTTTCGCGCTATTAGACAATTTCGGCGGAGTCTTTCGTGCAACCCATCATCAGAAAGCAGCCTGTTAATGGCCGCCCCGATGGTCGCCGGTTCTGTATCATCGATCATCAACGCAACATCATATTGGTCATTGATCGCCTGGTACTCGGGGTAGTTCACACATACCTGCGGTACGGCTGCCATGATATAATCGAAGAAACGGTTCGATAGAGAATGATACTGGTTCATACCCGTAGATTCGAATATCATCAGCGCTGTACGGGCGGTTGGTGTGATCTTTCTCAATTCCCCGGGCGCTACATAACCGCGCAACTCAACTTTCCCTTCAAGGCCGTGGAACCTGACCAGTGCCTTTGTCTGTTCAAAGAAATTTCCTTCGCCGCAGATAAGTAGCCTTCCTTTT
>JAJTCI010000296.1 GCA_021323155.1 Chitinophagaceae bacterium
AAATCGGACGTGGTTTCATTGCATGTTCCGGAAACCGACCAGACTAAAAACCTCATTAATAAGACCACCATCCGGCAAATAAAAAAAGGCGCCATACTCATCAACTACGCGAGAGGAGAGGTGGCTGACCTCAAAGCCGTCCGTACCGCCTTGAATGATGGGCACCTCTCAGGCGCTGCGGTGGATGTCTTCCCGGTGGAACCCGAAAAGAACGGCGATCCCTTTGTAACACCGCTGCAGGGATTGAGCAACGTGTTACTGACACCACACATCGGTGGCTCTACCGAAGAAGCACAACAGAACATTGGCGATGACGTGAGCAACAAGCTCCTGAACTATCTTGAAAAAGGCATCACTACCGGCTCGCACACCGTCCCGCCACTGGCACTGCCACCGGTCGAAGGCGCGCACCGCATCCTGCATATACACAACAACGTGCCCGGCGTACTGAGCGCGATCAATACGCAGCTCTCGAAGTATGATATCAATATAGTTGGGCAATACCTCAAAACGAATGACGACATCGGTTACGTGGTACTCGATGTAGATAAGAAACTCTCCAACAAAGCACTCGAACTACTGCGCCACGTAAAAGAAACGATCAAAGTGCGCATGTTGTATTGAGTGGAATGTACTATTCAGGCGGACTTGGTTCTGACTCATTTGTAAGAAATTTTTAATCGATCCTGCATCCTTTTCCTGGGTAGATTTTGTATATTTAGACATAAGCCAAACGTCGGGACGCCACGTGCTAAAAGAAAAACTAAATAACAGATTTTCGAGCCCGGTTCTTTATCGGGCGGCTCTTTCCGGCCTGGCCGCCCAACGGGAAGACGACGAAAATCACCTTTTTTCCCTTAGAGCTCTAGTGAAGCTCTAGTGAACCTCTAGTGAACCTGTAGTGAAGCTCTAGTGAACCAACCCCGCATTACCCTCGACCTTACCCCGTATGAACCCGGCACCACCTTCAGCCTGGATTCAACCCTGCTTCCGGGTTCACAGCCATCTGCCTCGGCCTTGATTGCACCTTGATGCCGGGTGAATGCACGCTGGCTTACCTCCCGATGCTTTACTTCCTATTCATCGACACGAGTATCCTTCTTCCCCGGCTCCGGAATGCAGCAGTCTCATGGTCCCAATTCTCCTCTATCACAAGCTTCAGCTCACGCGAAATCTCCGGGTACAACTTTGCCAGCCGATAAAGTATCGTCAGTGAAAAAGCTTTGAACGCGACCGGTATTCCCGGGTCATTGAGGAAAGCAAAACACGCGTTCATCACCTTCCCATGGAACCGCTTCGGGATCTCCACGTCTTGCAATACCCTGAGTGAATTGCGGATCACGGCGTCATGCAAATCCTTTCTTTCTAACACTTCCACCAGCTCTTTCATATACGGCTTCACCATGTCAGGATGCTTCCTGGCAGCCCAACTCACACTCCAGGCAGCCCGCTGCGCAAGCCGGTAGTCCTCGCTCATAAAACATTCCATGAGCGAGCTGAAATTTTGTTTGGATGCGCAGGCATAGTCTGCAATGCGCAGGCAATGTGCCTTTGAATGTTCCGTCAATATCTCTTCCTTCATGTTCACGGTAGCACTGCTTCTTTAGCTGGTTCTTTGACTCGAGAAATGATAAATACTACTACACCGGAGGTAACGATCGCGGTAGATAAGAATGCTGTTGCAGGACCAAATTGATCCCACAATACGCCCGCGATAAAACTCGCGCACATCGCCGCAAGGTTTTTAAATCCTTCAAACGTACCAATAGCGGTGGCCACCTCTTCCTTTGGCACCACGTTGCTGATCCACGCCTTGGCGATGCCTTCCGTCGCCGCCGCATAACAACCGTAGAAAAAGAACATAACGCCGTATGCTGTCCAGTGGTCAAATACCGCCATCCCGAAATACACCACGGCGAAAAGAACAAGCCCCGTAAGCAACACCTTCTTCAATCCCCATTTATCCGCCACGTGCCCGAGGGGGTAGGCGAGTGCCGCATAGACCGCGTTATAAAAGATATAAACGCCGATCAATGCCGTATCGCTCAGGCCGGCGTCTTTCATCCGGATCAGCAGGAATACATCGGAACTGTTGAATAAAGTAAAGACCAGCAGCGGGATGACGAGCATCTTATATCCTTGTGTCGCTCTTGGCAGGTAGGCGAAGGATGTCTTGAATGAAAATGGCTTTCGCACAGTCGATACCGGCCTGCGCCGCTCTCGGATCACCATGGTTAGTATGATGGCTGCCACACCGGGAATGAACGCCCAAAGAAAAAGTTCCTTATACTGCGTAGGGAAATAATACAGGAAGACCAGCGCGGCACCGGGTCCGATCATCGCGCCAACAGTATCCATACTGCGATGGAACCCGAATACACGTCCCTTCGTGGCTGGAGTTGCTTCATCCGAGAGTAACGCGTCCCTGGGCGCGGTACGCAATCCCTTCCCCACGCGGTCCACCGTTCTGCACAGGAACACCCAGGGCAGGTAACTAAACAGCGCCAGCATAGGTTTGCTCGCCGCGCTTAATCCATATCCCCACCGTACAAACGGCATCCGCTTGCCGGTGCTGTCGCTCCAGGCGCCGAAATAGCCTTTGCTCAACCCTGCCACGGCTTCTGCAACACCTTCTAGTATCCCGATCGTCAGCATGGAAAAACCGATCTCTTTCAGGTAAAGCGGCATCACCGGGTAGAGCATCTCGCTGGCCATATCGGTGAATAAACTCACCAGCGACAACATCCAGACGGTTTTGGTTATGACCCGGCGCTTCATTTTTTCACCTGTAATTTCTTGAGCATTGCATCTTCAACACGGTCGCTGTATATTCCGAACGCGCTCACCAGTACGCCTTTCATTGAGCCATCTTTTGATTCGATCGCGTACACCACTTCTTCATCTGAAGGATTGGAATCGCCTTCGAATCGGTGATGCTCTACGATCTCGAATTCCTCGGGCGAAAGACATCGCCTGGTACGGCTGCATTGCAGTTTATCGAATGAGATGTTGAAGTCGGTGGTAAATCCCCTTGCCTTTAGGTCCTTCAACGCTTCTGTCACCGTATCATAGGCTGGCATAGTCTTTTCT
>JAJTCI010000038.1 GCA_021323155.1 Chitinophagaceae bacterium
TGTTGGATAAAAACCCGCTGGAGGATATCGGCAACATTCAATCGATCGTTACCGTAATTGTAAATGGTAAGCTGACCCGGTGAACTCATGAGCGCCCGGGGTAAAGTAACCACTTAACCTGAGATCACTGAATTGAACCAGGGCCCCGCGACGCCATAACAAAAAATGACTGCCATTGCCCTGCCATTCGCTGTTGTCTGCGGAGAGAGGGATAAGAGCCCGCGGATCGATAATTGTCTAATCCGCTAGGGTAGGGAAGGGGCTCCACTCACCCTTCACAATTGATAATTGCCTTTTCCCCCCATAGCTACAGGGAACCTACACGGAAGCTACAGGGAACCTATAGGGAAGCTGTAGGGAACCAACCTCATGTTGACTTCAATATAACCCCGTATAAACCCCCATGTAACCAGTAACCGCATACTGATGCACCACTTCCTTAATATATTACATCCCCACCTCCTCCTGCCTCCACTGCACCGTAATTCTTATTTCCTAACTATTATTAATAGAAAAGGCCGCTCGGGAAGAGCAGCCTTTTCAACTTTCAACTTTCAACCCCTGCCCGAACGACATGGTCGGGCGGGTGCAATCTGTTACTTGCTACTTGCAACCATCGCTCACTGCCTCACAAACAACGCCGCTACGCCTTCACACCCACTCGCACACACCACCTTCACAAAATAACTTCCCTGTGCAAGCCCCCCCACGTTCAACCGGTGCGTATTAGCGCCCTGTCTTAATTGCAGTACCTGTTGCATCACCACTTTACCACCAAGGTCCGTCACTACAAGGCTCACGGCCTCCGCAGATGGAGAAGCGATCACGAGGTTCAACGAGGTACTCGCCGGGTTCGGGTAGATCCTGCCCAGCGTGATGGCATTCACTTTCCTGCTTAACATTATGATATTACTATAACTAAGCCTGCCATCCTTGTCTACCTGCTTCAGGCGGTAATAGTTGTTGCCCGCCATAGGCCTGTTATCATCGTAGCTATAGTGAATAGATGTGCTGCTATTGCCGTCCGCTGCCTTACTGTTTACAAAAGCGATCGTACTGAACGTCCTTCCATCGGCGCTTCTCTCCAGTTCGAAACCGCGGTTATTGGTTTCGGTAGCGGTCGTCCATAACAACCGGTTACTATTGCCGGCCGCTTCACCCCGGAAATTTACCAGCGTTACAGGTAGTATCCAGTTACCGGAATGCACGTAGAACCCTCCGGACCCGGTCACATCGAAGGTGACCTCCCACCGGTTGGCCGCGCTGTTGAACACGATATTCGCGTCAGCGGGATCCAGTTGTGTCGCTGTGCCGGTATAGCCGCCTGGAGTCGTACCGGTCCCGTTATACTGCGTGATCCTGAGATTCGCGATACCGGTTGCATCGGATGCATTTGCCGGAAGGTCCGGGTATGATCCGTTATTTGCATTATAAGTGTCGAACTCGCTCTGCAGGTAATAAAGAGTAATAGTCGACGTCGCTGTCATGGCATTCACCGCCGGATAAATATTGAAATGCCTTTGGAGATAAGGTTGCCCCGAAGTAGTCGTATTCACCGAATCATCCACCGTTACACACGTGTTGATCATCCCGCTCACTGGCGCTGTCCCGGAAGGATGCACGGTCGCGATGATGCTGCAGTTGCTGAAGTAATTATTGGTTAACGATACATCGTACTGCGCGCAGGTCGCCGGGCCCCCTGTAGTGCCCGCGAGTGGTGTGGTGTTATACAACGTCGTATCGAACGTCACTGTCACGGTGGTGCTCGTCGTGCAGCCACTGGCCGAAGTAGCCGTGACGGTATATGTCGCGGCCGATGTGGTTTGCGCATACACGGTATCCGCGTGTCCACCTGCGTACGCTGTCGTCTCGCTTGCATCGGTATACAACCCGGCAGCGGGACTCCATGTGATCGTCGTTGACTGGTCACCCGTTACACCTACATTATCGATCGCCCAATAGAAACCCCAGGTAGCCATATACCGGAAGCGCACGTACACGGCGGGCTGGTTCACATAAGCGCTGATATCGATCGTTTCAGCGGCAAACGAAGACGCGGTGCCTCTGTCTGTCGTGTAGCTATCCAGTGTGGTCCAGTTGATGCCATCGGTGGATATCTCTACTGACGCTGAATCGGCCGCGTTATAATCATTGTAGTAATGATGGAATGCCAGCGTTCCGGAGGTATAACCCATGGTACTGAACGCGGGTGATTGCAGTAGGGTATATGTATCGTTGCCACTGCCTCCCGCATCGCTGTTGGATAACATAAACTGGCTGTTGTCGTTACTGCTGAACGTAGCGCCCTGCGTAAAGTTATCAGGCCGCAATGTCCATGCGGTGATCGCTGCATTGGTTCCACCTGTTGAGTTATTGATGGTTGTCCATCCGGCTGCAGTCCCGTTAAAATCTTCGGCGAGGATCCCTGCATCCTGTATCACGCCACCCGTGGCTATCAATCGCACAGCTGAACCCGGGCACGATGTCGTAGTGGATGACGGCAGTATGCTGATTGGCTGCGGCATCGGGTTAACGGTCACGGTCAGCGTATCGGAATTGCCACTGCAACCGGTGTTGCCGTCCGTTACCTGTACGAAATAACTACCGGACGTTGTTGCAGCATACGTATTGGCCGTTTGACCACTCACAGGTGTGCCATTCATCATCCACTGGTAAGTTGCGCTGCCAGCGGAGGTACTGCCCAGGTTCAGCGACACTGAATTTGGTTCGCAGACCGTTAAGGTACCCGTTGACGTAATCGTTGCCGTTGGCGATGCGTTCACCCGGATCGTCACCGTGTTTGAATAGGCTTGTGTCGCGCCATTGGAGCAAATCACTTTCAGCCGGAAATAAGTGGTGCTGTTGAGTGTATCGGTGGCAAATCCTGTTGGATTTGTTTCACCAGTTATATCCGTCCAGGTGGTGCTGTCCGTGGAAGACTGCCACTGGAACGTGCTGCCCGCCCCTGTGGAGAATCCCGTCACATTCAGGATACTGCTACCTTCTACGCAAAGCAGGCTGTCTGTTGCTGTGGCAACGCCACCGTTGGCGCCGGCACACGGCGGTGATATCAACTCATCCGCACCGATGTCTGTTAGTCCAACATCCCGGGGTTGCCCGTCGATATCGACCGGCACAGCAGCTAATTCCTTACCGTGATGCTCAACCGGTGAGCCGGCCGATATATGAAGATCGGTAGGCGAGAAGAACAGCGGATCTGCACTGGTTGAATTCAGGTCAGGATTGCCACTCGATGCCTGCCAGTCAGCTAGTGACGTGTAATTATTTCCGTCACGGTACGCCACGGCGTTAACAGATCCGGAAGTCGTGCTGATATAAATGTCGTTATGGTCGGACTCGAAATCGGTCGACGCGGTATTGAAATACAGACCTTGTATTTGTCCCGGCGCCTGTCTTGCGATCATGAAGATGTTGTTCACGATCGCGATCCCCGAAGCCACACCTGTCTGGTAGAAGCCTCGTGTGAGATAGGTAGTCGATGTCGCCGTTCCCGCGTCAAGCAAAATCGAATTGTAGTAATAGAGGATGGAGTCGGAACTGGAGTTGTAAAATCCATATTGCGTCCCGGCATTGTTAAATGCATAGATCATGTTATTGGCTACCAGGTTTTCACTACCCGCATTTGCGTCGCTCCCGGTTACATAAACACCGTAGCTCGCGGAAGTGGAAGCGTTATTTCCATCAAAAGAGTTATGGATCCTGTTCTTTGTTACACGAGTGGCTTGGTTCTGTTCCGTCAGGTATATGCCATAAAATGTCGAAACAGTCGATCTTGTCGGCCGGGATATATCATTGCTGTCTATCACCGTACCGTTACCGCCATTCGCATAAATACCATAACTGTAAAAATCCCTTATCATATTTCTGGTTACCCGGTTATTGGATACCACGTAATCATTTCCTCCGTCGGCCACGATCGCCACACCGTAGTATCCACCGGTAATAATATTCCGGTCAATGATATTGTTATCACATTCACTGTTGCCGTTCGTGGTAACACTAGTAGAATTAGCCGAATGAACGACAATGCCCGCGTAATTGGTGGATGTGGAACTGCTGTTCAGCGTGATATTGCAATCACGGATCGTATTGCTATCGGCGTTGTTCAACAATCGTATTCCGTATCCGTATTCGGTAGTCGTGGTTCCTCCCGAAGTGATATTGAGGCTGTCTATTGTAAGGTGGTCCGTACCGTCTAATTCTATCACCGCTCTTTGCCCGGAATTGGTTGAGATATAATCGATGGTAGCCCCGTAACCGTTGATGGTAATGGTGTTGGCCGTCGACGTGCCCGCTATAACTGGGATAAGTACCTGCTCGTTATAGTAACTGCCGGGTTCTACATTGAAGACTACGGGCCCGTTGATGCCGCATTTGATATGGTTGATCGCGTCATTGAACGTCTGGAAATTACCAACTCCTGTCGGCACACCGCTGTTGATGGTAAAGGTGCCTGAAACCAGTGCGGGTGATATCACCTGTATACTGTTGGAATATACGGTCGCGCCCGCGCCACACTTCACAGCAGCCCGGTAGTAGGTGGTCGATGCCTGCGAAGTCGTAAAGCTGGTAACCGTTTCCGGCACGTTGATGTTTGTCCAGTTGATATTGTCGGGTGAGGACTGCCATTGGTATGTTTGATTGTCGCCTATACTGTTCCCTGCCAGGTCAAGCGTAAAATCAACACCCGCGCATACATTCACATTCGCAACCACGGCGTCCCCTGCGGTTGGAGGGTTGACACACGCGCCCAGGTTGAATTCGTAAGCCCCCGGGTCTGGCGCCGCTGCGTTACGGGTACTGTCGATAATATCGGTTGTTACGCCCGTGGTGTTATCGCCGATGTTGTTGATCGAAGGTTCGAAAGGGGTATAGTCCCACGACCCTGCATTATAGAACAACGGGTCTACGCTCAGGCTTTGCTGGTCGTATACACCCCCATTGGCGGTTTGCCAATCGGCAAGCGTCGCATAGCCCGTGCTGTAGTAACCGATGTAATTGGTGCCGGCCGGCGCGTTCATGTACAAAACATTGATATTAGAACTGTTCACGCCGGTAGACGAATAATACAAGGCGTACTTGGTTCCCGTACCTCCACGGCTGATCACCACTATATTGTTTTTCACATTCACCCCGGCCCCGTAGATGTAAATTCCGTAAGTGGACCCTGCAGTGGATGATGCATCGTCAAGGACAATGGTATTGTGATAGACATTCCAGTTGTCTTCCGCCGGGCCATAAATGCCATAGATCGTTCCACTGGCTTTGTTGATTTGATACACCAGGTTGTTCTCTATCCGGTTAGGATCGGTGGTTGAAGTACCCGCACCCGTCAGGTAAATGTTATAGAACGTGCCCGTATTGCTGAGGCCTGCGGCGAAAAGATCATGCATCCGGTTCTTTTCCAGCAATACCCCCGTGCAGGATGACAGGTATACATTATACCCTGTAGTCGGAAAACTGCTACGTGTAGGCCGGGAGATGTCGTTACGGGATATGGTAATGTCATTGTTCCCGTAAGCATAGATGCTGTAGTAGTAATAATCTTCAATAATGTTGTTCGTTATCCTGTTGTTTTGATTCACTGTGCTAGTGCTTCCATATACGCTGATGCCCCAGTAGCCTCCTTTAATGGTATTGCGGTTAATGAGGTTGCCGTTTCCATTGTTGCCGGAACTATTGCCCGTCAGCGTGGCACTGATCACGATGCCCGCGTAATCAGTCGAAGTACCCGTTACACTGGTTGTGATCCTGTTATTCGAGATCGTATTGCTGTCGGCCTGGCCAGTAAGCGATACGCCCCAACCGTACGAGCCCCCGCTTACATCGATCGTAAAGCTGTCGATCGTCACGTGGTCAGAGCCATCTAATACGACGGCTGCCCTGTCGCCACTGGTGGATGAACTGTGGAAGATCGTCGATTCATACCCTTTGAATGTGATCGTGTTTACAGACGATGCGCCGGGTATTTCAGGCAGCACCAGTCTTTCGTTGAAATAACTGTATGGCTCTGCTTTAAAGACCACAGGCCCGGTGATACCGCATGATAGTGCATTCGCGGCCTCCGCCAGTGTTTGGTAATTGCCGGCACCGGTAGGTACTCCCGGGTTGATCGTATAAACACCTGCGGACAGTGGTTGATTCACCAGCACTTCCACGGGGTCGGAATATTGTGTGTTGCCGCTGCAGGTAACTGCGGCCCTGTAGTAGGTGGTCGCGGTTGGGTTAGCCGTATAGCTGAAGTTAGTGGAAGAGGCACTGGCGTCGGTAAATGGACCTGCCGCGGTGGCGCTGCTCTGCCATACATAGGTCTGTCCTGTTCCGCTGCTGTTGCCGGTAAGGCTTAATTGCACGTCAGACCCCGAACATACGGCTGTGGCTGGTGATGCGGTAGCCGTCCCGCCAACAGGGGGCGAAGTACAAGCGCTGCCGGCGGAATAAGTGATCTGAATATTCGGGCGATGCTTATACCCCGAAGTGGTGGCATTCAACGTAGCGGGGGGCGTACTGGTACTCACTCCTCCCACGATATGATCAGCGAATCCCGTTGTGTACTGCCAGTCGAATTTTGCGGTAGAGGGACTACCGCTGACACCACTGATATTCCAGTCGAAGGCGATCTCGAGGCTGCCACCGGTGTAGGTGAATGGTGTCGTTAAATTGAAAGTTATCCAACCAGTAGTGGGGGGGATAGTTTGCGATGTGGTACTATACACAGAAGTATGGGTCGTTTGTATGCTGCTCCACGTCGTGGAAGTTGACAATGGTGCGGTTGTTCCTGTATTGGCCATCAGGATCTCGAAGTTTGCTCCTCCTGTCGTCTCGCCATTCCCGACTTTATAAAATGCAATACTTGTGATCACGGCCCCGGATGCAATACCCGCAGCTGAAAGTTCGGAAGCCGTATACAGTATGTTGGCCCTGGAATAATCCGTGGTGGAACTGTTGGAAAACCGGTATATCGGCGCGTACAGTGTATTGGCAGGCGTTTCAGCGCCGTTTCCTATCTGCGCGGTCTGGGCATGGACACCAGGCACATTCAAAGCAACGCATACCAATACCACCAGTCGGAATAAGTAGAACTTTCTCATATATTTTGATTGAAGGAAAAGAGGCACAAGGTGGGTGACGACTATTAAGACGGCATGAGAGCCGGATTAGAATGTCATTAGATTTTCCCGCCAGTACAACAAACATCATCTCGCGCCGGCTACTTTCTTTCTAACTCCCACCAGCACAAACTTCTTTAGATGGTAGCATCTTTAAATGCCTGCCTGCCCCTCTTGTAACCTGTAACCTGCCACTTGCAACGCCTGCCTGAAGGCATTGTCAGGCGGGTGCATCCTGCAACTCGCAAAAAAGGCCCCCGGGAATCCGGAAGCCTTCACTTTAACTAAAAAACCATAAAAAAACACAACGCTCAGCGCGGCGCATTAGCGGTACGCCGCTCCAGAATCTCAATGTATTTCTGGGCATCTTCATTACCTGGGTCAACTTCCAATAGCTTTTCAAAATATTCAATAGCGCCGGCGTAATCATCTTTTTGATTCGCTGCATATGTGGCCAGGTAACCATAGGCCTCGCCGAGGTATTTTTTATTGAGCTGCACGGTCGTATCTTTTTCCGCTACCTTGATCAGCGCTTCGTAATACGGCAGTGCCAGGCCCTGCGTCATCGCAGTATCGATCGCCGCGTTGCTTCGTGCTCTCCAGTAATGGCCATAGACCTGGTCCGGGTACTTTGTCGCGTAGATCCCAAAAACGGAATCCGATGCGGCATACTGGCTCGTCTGGTACAGCGCTATCCCCCAGTTGAACAGGTCTACGTTACCCGCGTTTGGTTCATAATGGTGGTATTGCTCCAGGTAATGCGCCTGCGACGCGTAATCCTTTCTAGCCTTCGCAAAATCTGCCAGCTTCTTATAATATGATGCGAATACAGTAGTATCGGTCTGAACAGCCAGCGCCTTCAGGTAGTACACCGCCGCTGAATCTCTCTGCCCGTCCACTTTTTCAAAAACGCTTGCCATGAACGCGTAGTCTTCCGGCGTGGCATCGGTATCGGCGGTGTCGGCCAGGTAAAGTTTCATGTGTACGATCGCGGAGTCAGGCTTGTTTGCTTCCCGGTACACGAACGCCAGGAGTTTCCTGAACTCGTTTTCAATAGGCGAGGATGGGAGTGCTTGTTGTATCTTTTGCTCCGCTTCATCATAATGCCGCGTCAGGTACAACATGTTCGCGTAGTGGTAATCATCCGCCGGCGCCACGTCTGTAGCGGCGTAATAACGTTTGAAAAAATCTAGTGATCGCTCCAGTTCATGCTGCCGGTAGTGGGAGTAGAGTTCATACAAAGCCGGGGCATGTCCTGCGTCCGCCGCCACGGCGCGGTTGAAATAATCCAGGTATACATCTGTGTTATGCTGCGTCAGGAATATTTTCCCGATCTCATACAAAGCCGGCGCGAACGCGGTGTTTAACTTCAGTGCATTATTGTAAGCGGCGTAAGCATCGGAACCATTGCTCATCCGGAAATAAGCATCGCCGAGCATCTTGTGCAACTCCGGGTCCTTTTTGTTGCGTTTGATCGCTTTATTCAACAACTCGATGGCATAACCCTTGTCACCGCCCCGGCTATAGATATTCGCCGCGGCAACAGCAGCCAGGATGTCCGCGTTTTTACGTCCCCTGTCCGCTGCCTTATCAAATAAGCTCCTTGCTTCGGTTGCATTATCAGACGCCAAAGCGATGCTCCCGCGTACAATATCCGTCCAGGCATCATCAGCGATCGTTGCCGGCAACTGTTCGCCGAGCTTCATCAGCCCGGCCGTATCTTTTTTCATCAATAGTACATGCGATTGCCAATACCAATGCGCGCTGTTGGCCGGCTCGGTACGCAGTAGTTCAGACACTTTCTTTTCAGCGGACACGTATCGCTTATGGTGCAGCAATTGCCGGATTTCTTCATACTGCGCCAGCAGTGAAACCGGGAACATTACTGCGATAATAATGGTAAGTTTTCTTAGGATATGCATAATTTATTGATTTGATTGTACGCTCAATACCTGCAACTGCGAAGCAGGTTTTACAGCGTCGGTTATGTTTTTCTTATTGATCCATGTATGGATCGTCGTTTCTGTTTCCGGGCTCACCAGTAGCATGTCCGCATCTACCCGTTTCGCATACCGTAATATGGCCATTGCCTTATTCGATGAATGTAACGTGCAGTGCTGCACGTTGCATTGCAGTTTGTAGCGTATGGAGCGCAACGACTGCAGCAAGGCGGATGCGGAATGGTTGTCAATTTGCCGGCCGTTATCCAGTATCGTTAAAAGATGAACGTTCAGGTTGGCCTTCCCACTCACCATCGCAAGCAATTCGAGTTTTTTACGTGGGAAATAATCCTGCACAGGCATCACGACAATTCCTGGCTGGTTATGCTTAGCACCCGGTTTAACGGTGAGTACCGGGCATCCAGTCGCAGCAATGATCGCATCGGCATGTACCGTATTCCTGAAAGGGAGTAAAGAGTGATAATTGTTTTTTCCTAGCACGATAAGGTCAGCCTTGAGTGAAAGCGCAAATGACATGATCTCTTTCTGGATGTCGATGGAGCTCACATGGTGCAGGTACACACTCACACCCGGGAATTCAGATTCCACTTTTATTTTTACTGCTTCCATCTTTTTGTGTACCCACTCATTCCCGGTTGACTTGCGAAACGGAACGAAATGTAAAAGACCCGCGCCGATCGCCCCATACTCGGAAATATGCACTACGTGAACCGTCGTCAGGCCCGGGATCGCCAGTGCGGCTGCTTTCCGCACGGCTACCTCTGTATTGATTGTCAGGTCAGCGGGAACCAGTATTCGTTCAAAATTCATGAATGCAAATTATGAGTGGCATATTAGGTTCTGGTTAACCGTGGATTAGAATTGTATTAGAGATCGTCGATGTTCGTGATTTCTAATAAAGGTCTAATCCCGTTTTAACCTTATCCTATTCTCCTATTGGTAGGTTGCATGTCGGTTTAATCACTTCAATTTTGTTCTATGGCAAAAAGATTATTCATTGTCTCCAACCGTCTCCCGATACAGATCGAAAAGAACAATGACAAATTGGACACACGCCTTAGCTCCGGAGGTCTGGTATCAGCCATTAATAGTTACCTGGGCAGTGATGTGAGCGCTTCTTATGATGCGGTTTACTGGGCAGGTATGCCCTGCTGTAAACCGGCAGAGTGGGACGAAGTCGTGGCTGCTTTACCGGGAAGTGATTTTACATACCTGCCTGTCTTTTTCGACAAGAAGAACTATGAGCGCTATTATAATGGCTTTTCCAATTCGTCGGTATGGCCCTTGTTCCATTACTTTCCATCTTTTGCGGAGTATGACAGGGATAACTATAGTAGTTATCAAAAAGCCAATGCCGCTTTTGCGGATGCCTTGTCGGCGCAATTACGTCCCGGCGATGTGGTCTGGATACACGACTACCACCTGATGCCCCTTGCAGCTATGCTGCGACAGGTAATGCCAGGCCTCACCATTGGTTTCTTTCTACACATTCCTTTCCCCTGTTTCGAAGTATTTCGCCTGTTACCCAAACAATGGCAACATGATATATTATCCGGTATCCTCGGTGCCGACCTTGTGGGATTTCATACCATCGATTACGCCACCCATTTCCTGAAGTGTGTTGAGATGGTACTGGGATACGAAAATGATATGCATATCATCCGTTACCAGGACCGCCTGGTGAAGGCGGATGTATTTCCGATAAGTATTGATTTCGCTAAGTTCAATAACGCATTCGACGACCAAAGAGTAGCCGATATGCGGAATGACCTGAAGAAGCGGTTCCCCGGCAAGCGTTTGATCTTTTCCGTAGACCGGCTGGATTACACGAAAGGTGTGAGTCACCGGGTGGAAGGATACCGGCGCTTCCTGGAACGCAACCCCGAATACCGGGAGCAGGTCGTATTTGTGATGGTGATCGTTCCTTCACGGGAATACATACCGAAATATGCGGAACGAAAAAAGCTCATCGATGAACTCATCGGGAATGTCAATAGCAAGATCGGCACCCTTCACTGGCAGCCGGTAATTTACCAGTATAGTTCTTTAACCTTCGAAGAGATGCTCGCGTTATATACCGCGTGTGACATTGCATTGATAACGCCCTTGCGCGATGGAATGAATCTCGTAGCTAAGGAATTTGTTGCCAGTCGCAAAGATAAACGCGGTGTATTGCTGCTGAGTGAAATGACAGGTGCCGCGCGCGAACTAACCTCCGCCATTCATCTCAATCCAAACGATGTCGAGGAGATCGCCGCCAATATATTGTTGGGTTTTGAAATGCCGGCAGCGGAGCAGCGGATGGAAGCGATGCAGGCCCGGATCAGCAATTACAATGTGAATACCTGGGCCGCGGATTTTACAGCGCAACTGGACATAGTTAAGACAAAGCAGAAGGAATTCCAGGTAAGGTTTATCGACACGCGTGATCAACGTAAGATGGTATCTGGCTACCTGGCAGCGAAGAAAAGACTGTTTCTCCTGGATTATGATGGAACACTCGCCGACTTTTCCAACTCGCCGGAGAAAGTCAAACCCGGTGGCCATGTTCGCGGTTTACTCTCGGCCCTTGCGCAGGACCCGTTCAACGAGGTTTACCTGGTGAGTGGGCGCAAGGGGGAGTTTCTCGAAAAATGGTTCGGCGACCTTCCTGTGCACCTCGTTTCAGAACACGGTGCAAAGATCAGGATGGCAAATGGACACTGGCAGACCCTTGTTCAGCCCAGGAACGAATGGAAGCCACAGGTGATGGGAGTGATGGAACAATACGTAAAACGCTGTGCCAATACTTTCGTGGAAGAGAAAGACTATTGCATGGTCTGGCATTACCGGAAGGCCGACTCCGAACAGGTAAAGTTGCGTGTGCGGGAACTCGTAGCCGAATTGCAGGAGTATGCGCGTTCACTGGGACTCCAGGTAGTAATGGGCAGCAAGATCGTCGAGGTACGGGTGACGGGCGCAGACAAAGGCACGATAACCCGAAATCATATTCTTCCCGGTAAGTGGGACTTCATATTTGCTGCGGGCGATGATAAGACTGATGAGGATATGTTCCGGGTGCTCTGCGGGATCACCTATGCGTTTACTGTAAAGATCGGCCCTGAAGCTTCTTTTGCCAGGTACAACTTGTTGACTCCACTGTCACTGGTTTCATTGCTTGAAAGCCTGGTTAGGTCCGCCGACGATCACTCCCCGGTTACTCAAATGAGGCATACATTGCAGGAAGAGGAACCTTCAGCGAACAATGCCTGAAGTAAATTGGCTTTCTGAAAGTGAGTCCAGCTGGCTGGCGAGCCTTACATTTTCGGCCGTTAATGAATCGTTCAGATCCATTACCTCGATCATTTCTATCCGGTATTCCCTGTTTTGATAGATCAATAAGAAAGAGACCATGATCGCCAGTGCAAGCGTGACGATCAGAATGAACGAGGCGGCAGGTATCGGCTTCATATGGAGGTATTGAACCGCAAGGTCGTATCGATGGAACGAAAAACCCACTCCTCCGGATTAGAACATAATTAGAACTTCCTGCCCGTGGATGGAAGTGTAATGATAAAAGCAGAACCGGTGCCCACCACCGACTTCACTTCTATGCTCCCTTTATGCAGTTTAATGATTTTCTGCGCCAGGGCCAGGCCCAGGCCAAAACCCTCCGTGCTCCTCAGGTCTGCTTCACGGAAGAAAGGTTCGAATATAGTATTGAGGTGGGCTTCGGAAATGCCTTTGCCATTATCAGAAACAATGATCTCTATCCGGCCTTCCTGTGCAGACAAAGCCACCTCGGCCCTGCTATCCGTTGAGTATTTGCAGGCGTTCTCCACGATATTCCGGATCGCGGTAAAAAGGAGTTCTTCATTCCCGAATACGAAAAGTGCCTGCTCATCCTCGGGAAGGTCGTTGAAGGATAGGGATACCGAATGCGCGGGATTGTTTTTCTGCAACTCCGATGGTAAACGAAGCAGGAGCTCATCAATCCTCAGCGTGTTTAGTTCCAGGCCGCCCGTATCGCCTGAAGTCTTTGCAAACTCGAGGAGTGTTCTTGTCAGCTGGCTCAGGTGCTGCACATCCTGGTACACCGATTCCAGGACCTGCCGGTACTCCGCAGGTGTTCGCTCTTTTTGAAGGTAAACCTGTAACTGGCTGGAAACGGAAGTAAGGGGAGTGGACAATTCATGCGAGGCGTTCGATATAAATCGTCGCTGTGTATCAAAACTTTCCTGGAGGCGGTTCAACAACCGGTTGAGCGTATCGGTAAGGTAGTGCCACTCGTCGCGGGTATTACCCGTAGGAATTCTGCTTGCAAGGTTCTGCGCCGAGATCTCGTTTACCTGGTCAGCGATCCGCGACAGGGGCGATAACAGCTGGCGCGAAAAAAAGTAACCGCTCCCTATTGCAACGATCACCCCGCCGGCGCAGGCAACGATCAATACCACCAGCAACTGTTTCAGATTTTGGTTGCCCAGTTCATCATGCGCCGCGGAAAGGATCACGATATCGCTGCCCTTCTCGGTAAAATGAAATGCAATAGCATCCTGGCGCCCGGTA
>JAJTCI010000039.1 GCA_021323155.1 Chitinophagaceae bacterium
TTCTTTCGGATCAGCCCGATCTTGGAGTGGACCTTGATCTCCGGCAAGCTGTAAACGATCTGTACCCCAGCCTCTTTCATCTTGCGGCTCCAGCGAATGTTATTTTCCTCGTCGAAACGTGCCTTGAGTTCAACAAATACTGTTACATTCTTGCCGTTCTTGGCCGCGCTGATCAGGGCATTGACGATGTGAGAATCGGCCGCCACCCGGTAGATCGTTATGAAAATGTCAGAGACGCTGGCATCCACGGCGGCCTGGTTAAAGAACGACAACACGGCGTTGTAGGAATCGTACGGCAGGTGGAGCAAGACATCGCGCTGGTTCAGCACTTCAAAGATGTCACCGCAATTCATGCCACCGCTAAAAGAGAGGGGCTTCAGCTGCGGGTAGAAAAGTTTTTTATCAAACGTGGGGAATTTCGCGAAGTCCGAAAGGTTGTGATAGCGGCCACCTTCAAACATCTCTTCGTGTTTGATATCAAATGCCGAGGCAAGGAATAAGTGTACGTTGCGCGGCATGCCGTTCTCATAAAGAAACCGGGATGGAGGGCCATACTGGCGTTTCGTCAATTGTTTCTCGATCTTGCCCAGCACGTCCGGGTTATATTCCTCGTCGAAATGAAGCTCCGCATCCCTGTTGAACTTGATGCTGTATATACCGGAGATCTCGAAACCGGGAAACAAGCAGGGAACGTTGTCGCGAATGATGTCGTCAATAAATATCACGTATTCGCTTTCCTCCACTTTAGAAAGCGTGAAGAAGCGTGGAAGTTTTTCGGACGGAATGTTAACGATCGCGTGTTTGATGGTCTGCTCGCCGGGCAGCTTCAGTGTTATTACGAAATAGAGATAGTTATTCTCGGGGATGAATTTGCTGCTAAAATCGGCATCGAGAAAAAGCGGTTGTATAAAAGTGAGTACTTGCGACAGGAATATGTCGCGTACTTCTGATACGTGTGCCGCTTTGATTGGTTCATTGTAATAAAGATAGATCCCTTCCTTTTTGAGTTCCGGCAACAGGGATTGATTCAATATTGAACTATATACCTGCAGCTGGCGGTTGATCTCGTTCTGCACTTTTTCAGGCAGGTTCTCATCATATTCGTTCTTCGCCTGTATCTGCGTTTTACGAGTCAGCTTACTGATGGCTACGACCGATGGATACCGTACGCGGAAGAATTCATCCAGGTTAGAAGAAAAGATCGCGAAGAACTTCAGTCGCTCGAATAACGGCACGCGCTTATCGGCAGCTTCCTGCAAAACCCGGAAATTAAATCCCAACCAGCTAAGATCCCTGTTATACAACATATCCTCACCTCTTTACAATGGCATTGAGACAGAGTTGCCCGACGGCGTTGTAGGATCACTGTTTACATGATTCAGATAAACAGCGATCGCGAAGGCCAGTACTGACACGACGATGCCGATCATAAATATGTTGTATGCGATCCGTATCAACTTGTATTTCCTTGCCAGGACAACACCCAATGCATAAATATCTTTAATTAAAGAACCGTATAGGTAGTCCGAATCTCCCATCATTGTTCGCATGGCATTTTCATACTGGTCCTGTGGAGCGCGGTGAAAATTGCCAAAAAATAACAGGTTCGTTTTTTTGTTCATGATATCCTGGTCGCTGAATACGCCCTCGCTGATCTTCGGCCTTGTTGCCAGGATGGCGATCACGATGGTGGTCACGGACATCACCAGGAACAGGATGGTTGGAATGGTGAGGTGGGTATCGACCTCCAGCCTTCTCACCAGTACTGAAAGGATCACCGAGATAATGATCGCGTTCACGGAGATCAGGATGTTCGCCTTGCCGTCGGCCATTCCGCTCAATTCAAGGTGATTGTCGGAGGTGAGCCGCAGCATGGTCTGGATACCTTTAGTCATCAAGGCACTTTTGGGCTTGATAACGGGGCCGTTGATCTCGACCATATCGCCGATCTCCTCCTGGCGCTTTTCAAGGCGTTCACGCAGTCTTGCAATGTTTTCCTCTTTCTTTTTTTCCAGTAATTCGCGGCAGTAAGAGGTATGGAATTTATGGTTCTCCAGGAACGTAATCGCTCCTTTCATCCACTCGGTCTTGTTCACCATCATACCCTTCTTCTCCAGGCGCTCTTTACGGATCAGCTTATTGCTTTCCCTGAAAGCCTTGGTGCCGAGGTGGTAGGTGTCCGCGTCACAAATGATCTCTTCCAGCAGGTTCTTTGGCCGCTGCGGTGGTTTCGTGGCCATGATACATTCTTCCACGGCCAGTATGATCTCCTCGTCCTTCACCAGGTTTGCCAGCGCGGAACGCATCACTTCGATGCTTTTCTCTTCATGCATCTCCGAATCCGTAAAAAGATAGCCGGTGTCATGGAACCAGGCGGCCGCATAAAGGATCAGCATTTCCTTTTCGTTCACGTTGTAGTGCGCTGCGATCTCTTTTGTGCGGGCTACTACTTTTTTCGTATGCTCCAGGTTGTGATAGTGCAACCCTTCGTCTTTCTGTTTCTCGAAGAGATCTGTGACCTGCGTCTCGATCCTCTTGTATAATGCGTTATAATCCATCTTTAAAATGTTAAGTTGAACCGTGTACCCAGTGAAAAATTAAACAGGTTGCCTTCCTTCGAGAAAGCCACAGTTCCGGAAATGATCGTAAGATTAAATGGCGTATAATAGATACCGGTGCCATACGACGGGTGCCAGGTGTTCGACGTTTCGCCCGGCATCCAAACCCGGCCGGTTTCGGCGAACCCAATGATCCCGATGTCACCAGGGAAAATGTAAGACTTGGACCGGAATACCTTCACCCGCATTTCCAGTGAACCGTACAGCAATGATTTGCCGGAGAAACGGTTCTTGCGGAAGCCGCGCAGGAAGTTATTCTGTCCCAGGTTCAGTGCCTGGAAGTATTCGAAGTTGTCACTGAAAATGTGCCCACCGCCCACTTTCAAAACGCCCACGATCTTCGCCGGTGCCTGAAGTGCGCCGTAGACCGTCATATCCGATACGAACCTGGCCAGCGGGTGAGCAGATTTTGTGAGGGCGCCATGGTAAGTGAACTCCGTATTCCAGGTAATACCACGGGTGGGCAGGAATTTATTATCCAGGTAATCGATGAACATACCCGCTTTGGCACCGAAGTACCTTTTCGTGGTGTACACGTTCAGCGAGTCGAGGCCAACAAGCGATGGAGCGCCAAGTATCTTACCTGTGTTGTCGTCGAGATGATTCCAGTAGAGGTAATAGGATGGCCCGATGCTGAGGTGCAGCAAGTCATTTTTCCTCCTGCGCAACAAGGCATCGAATGATACATAGTTATACCGCACGCGGTAGTATTCGCGGTCTTTCTCAAAGCCAGTCTCATTACCCAACCCAAAGAAGTTATTCAATACCGGTTGGGTGATCTGCGCATCAATCACTATATCGTTTTTACCGAGCGTTTCATTGAATTCCCCAAAATACCGCACATTGAAGGCCTTCCTGCTCACCGCATACAAGGTGCTCAAACGCTGGAAGGATGAATAAGGCTCTTTCTTGAAACCGAATACTTTCCGTGTAAATCCGAGCCCGAGCATCAGCTTGTCCTCGGCGTTGAAGGCGATATTCACTGCAGGAAGCTTCAGGGTATTATACTGGAAGCCGGTGATAGAATAATAATTGTTCAATGGATCATCCGAAATACGGAGGGCCGTGTTACGACGGTTGACTACGCGGTTGGTATCATAAGACACGTCGTAAACAAAGTTCCGTACCCTTCCGTTCAGATCATAGGTATCATCTCCCTTGCCGCCGATCATACGTATCCGTACCCTTGAGCGCACATTCTCATCAATCTCAAAAATGTCATCTCCATTAAAACCATATAAATGCACTTCATCAGTAGGGACGCGGAAAACCCTGTCATACATTACAGACGCTGAATCAGATTTTTCAGTGCGCTTGAATACCCTTACGCGGAAACCTTTTTCCGACTCCGTGACTTTGAAGTATTCGTTCTGATTACTCCCAAGCACGTTTACCTGCTCGGAGACGAAGTCATAATATTCTTTCGAACGGTTGCGCAAAACACTCAGCCGCCCTTTTAGTTTCTCCAGGATCAGCGGACCACTGACGGGTGCTACTTCACGAGGCACCTTGTTCACCGCATGGGCCAGCACGTCATTTGTAAGCGTGGCCTCTATCTCGCCGATCACTTGCTCCCACTCGCTCCAGTCCAGGTCATTTAAAAAGAGCCGGTCAAAATCCCTGGCCGACCAGTTCAGCCATGAAATGCTCGGGATATTCTTCCGGAGACCTTTGAAGAATGGCAGCATGCCCTGCGAGACGAATTTAATGGCCAGGCCATCCGAATAAAACAGAGCCTGGTCACGATCCCTCGGTATCGGGTAATAGAGTTTTCCTTTACCGGTATCGGAAACACCGAATTTCCATTGGTCCAGGTGGCGGTCCCAATCAGCTACCAGTATATCCAACAACCTTGCTTTCAGCACTGCTTTCTGGTCGACACGGTGATCATTATCTTCCCTAAGCTTATCAAAAACGGTGAACGAACTTTTTGTGTCTGTCTGGTCGTAGGAAGGATCCTTAGGTTCCAGCATCACGATCTGGTTCGCGAAGATGGGGCGGTAAAAGCCAAACGCCGGATCATCGGGAACAAAGTACAGTTCCGGCTTAGCGCTTACAATACCCAGCGTGTCTGCCAGTGCAGATACGATCAACGGCGCGTATGGATACGAACCGGAGATAAAATCCTGTGCGATATCTTCCGCCAGCGAGTTATGGAAATTTTCAGGGATCGCCTTGGATGGGTCTTTATTGATTGTCCGAAGGGCCCACTCCCTGCCATCCTTATCCACTATAGTGAGGCTTTTGGTTTGTTTTCCGCCGCCAAGACTTTTGATCTTAAAGCCACCCTTCTCTTTGCTGATATCAAACACTTTTAGTTTGATCGGTGTCGCCCAGTCTTTACGGTAATTATCACCCAAAACAAGGCGTTTCAGCGCCCCTACATCACTGAACTGGACTTTAGGAGCCGCTGTAACGGAATCTTTGAAAGGCTCGACAGTTACGGTAGCTTTCGTGACCGTATCAGCGTTATGGTCAGGAAGCACTGAAAAATTAAACAGGGTGGAGTTGTACAAAACCTCCTGGTGGCCGGTTTCCTTATTCACTTTATAAAAGGTAACCGTTGCATTTTTATTGGTGGATACTTCCAGGACAGCATATCCCAGGTCCTGGGAAGCGTGCAGGGCCAGTTTCCCGCTGGATACCCGTGTCTGTTTGCATGAACTTCCACTGACGATATAGTGTACGCTGCTGTCTTTAATGAGCATCTGGCTGTGTTCATGACCGGAGGCGTGGATAACGTTCGGGTGCGAACGCAGTATCTTATTTACCGCGTTTACCATATTCTGGTATATAGGGTGCGGCAGGTCCTGGATGGTTCCGAATATCCCCCTGGTGATCGGGTAAATAGAGCCCAATATCGGCAATGGAATATACCATTTGGGATTCATATCGGTGAAAGGGAATATATGTTGTTTGAGTGTGAAGTGTCCGCCGTGTATGCCATAGCTTTTGAAAGGGTGATGGCAGGCAAACAATACCAGCTTATCGGAATTCTTGTTCAGGATGTCCTCGATCTGCACCAACACCTCGTCCTTGGTCTTGTATGGACAGTCCGATTCCACGCCCGGCTTGTCGCTTTCGTGCAGCCACCACTGGCTGTCCATTATGATCAATACAACATCTTTACTGAGTTTTACTTCTATGGGACCGGGGCAACCTTCGCCAGGATAAAACTTAACATTCGCGTCCCCGATGATATCGATATACTGTTGTTCACGCAGTATCGCTTCATACCCATGCCGCTCTCCGTTGTTCCAGTCATGGTTACCGGGGATGAATATCGTTGTAGCGCCACTACCCCTTGCTACGTTGATCTGGGAATCCAGCACTGCCTTTGCCTGGGCGTAACCTACCGCCTGGTCATCGGGCAAACCCTCTTTATAAAGGTTGTCCCCGAGATAGAGTACGGTAGTTTTCTTATCCAGCTTGATGTTTCTTTTGACGGCAGATAACACCGGGTGTTTACCATTGATCAACGCGCCTGCGTCCCCAATCAATACAATCCTCGACTGGATGGTATCCTGCGCCATCGCGATGCCGGATACGCCGCACCATAGAACCAGGAACAGTAACTTGATTTTCATCTTGATTCCTTTTTGTATTTAAAAAACATAATGTTCGGTAGACCTTCGTCACCCGCTTCGTTAGAGATATACATGTCACCTCCCGGTGTAAAATCAAGCCCTTCAGGCTGTTTGTATAAATCCGGGTCCAGCTGGAAGACACGTTTAACGACGCCTTTGCGGTCAGCGATCACCAGTACTTTATTGATCGACGAAATGATATAGAGGTCGCCAGTAATGGGATGAACGCGGGCTGCGGAAGGCTTAAAGCGCTTTTCGTTGGGCTTTTGCCGGGAGAGTATTTCTGCGGGATCCAGCGTATAAGGCCCTGGAGAGAATGCGCGTTGCGCCAGGTCAAAGGACCAGGTGGTCACCTTGGTTTTGTCATCGCTTTCGCAATCCTTGCAGATCAATACAAGCTTGTTGGAGCCGCTGTCTATATACATCGATTCGAATTCATTCTTTTGCTCAGATGGCAGGTCAAATTCCTCCGAGGACAATGAGTCCGGGGTCAGGAAACGGAATGCTACGATATCACCCTTGCTTTTCATCGCGTAGAAGACACTGTCCACCAAGACCAGGTCCTCGTAGTCACTTGCTTTTGAGAACCTCCATTGCTGCACTTCCATTTTATTCTTCTTTTCTTTTCTCACGAGCTTGTAGAGAACACCGAATTCATCGATGATGCTGAATAAACTGGAATCCTTGGGGTAATACACGATACCGGATATCTCGTTGAGCCTGTCGGAAAGTTTGATCACTTCGGGTCGGTTCAGGTCGTATTCGTCGGGTGTTGGAAGATTCGGTTCTTTACGGCCGCCCTTACAACCGGCTACGAAAAGGCAGATAAAGACCAATGAACGCAGCCTGCGATATAAATAGTTTTGTTGCATAGATGATTGTGGGACAAGAAATTTCAAGCCTTATAAATCAAATCTCTTGCCGCCTTAACAATCAAGCCTGCAAGCAGCTTTCAAAACCCACTGCCGGTCAATTGAGGAGAACATTCTACATTTGCAACAATATAAAGATGAACGGATTAGGTTTTGGCCTTCTTGCCTGTCCGGATAATTTACGGCATCTTGCGACCCTTAATTTAATCGCTTATGAACAATATCACGGTAATCGGGGCTGGTACAATGGGTAACGGCATAGCACACGTTTTTGCACAAAGTGGCTTCAAAGTAGCATTGGCCGACGTGAATGCCCCGCAATTGGAAAAAGCGCTCCAGACCATAACAAAGAATTTTGACCGGCAGGTGTCTAAAGGAAGCGTAACGGAAGAGCAGAAGCAGCAGGCCTTGTCGAATATCCAAACCTACAGTGACGTAAATGAAGCTGTGAAGAACGCTGAACTTGTGGTAGAGGCCGCGACCGAGAATATCGACTTAAAGTTGAAAATATTCAGGCAACTGGACGAGACGGCGCCAAAAGGATGTATCCTGGCCAGTAATACTTCCTCTATATCCATCACCCGCATCGCGGCGGTCACAAAAAGGCCGGAACTAGTGATCGGTATGCATTTCATGAATCCCGTACCGGTAATGAAGCTCGTGGAGATCATCAACGGTTACTCCACCAGTACGGCGGTGAGCGACCAGGTGATTGCGTTAAGCCGTAAACTAGGCAAGGTGCCTTGCGTGGTGAACGACTACCCGGGTTTTATCGCCAACAAGATATTAATGCCGATGATCAATGAAGCGATCTACAGCCTGTACGAGGGCATCGCGGATGTTGAAGCGATCGATACCATCATGAAACTGGGAATGGCCCACCCGATGGGACCACTGCAACTCGCCGACTTCATAGGGCTGGATGTTTGTTTGAGTATCCTGAATGTATTATATGAAGGATTTGGCAACCAGAAATATGCGCCCTGTCCCCTATTGGTAAATATGGTAACCGCAGGCAAACTGGGCGTTAAGAGCGGCGAAGGCTTTTACACGTACACGGCCGGAAGTAAGGAGCTGGTTGTGAGTGAAAGATTCAAAAACAGGTGAGCAAGCATTCACCTTAACACCAATAGATGTTTTTTATCTTGTCCAAACTGATGTTGTTCATCCTGAGCCCCTCCTTCTGGATCGTGGTGTTGTTTGCCTGGAGTTTCCTCACCAAAAAAGACAAGCGAAGGCGTATACTGCGGATCGTTGCCGCGTCGATCTTCGTTGTATTCAGTAATCCATTCCTGTACCACCAATCGTCGTTATCCTGGCAAGGTGGCAAAACGGTACTTCCCCAGGGGAAAACCTATTCAGCCGCGATACTCCTGGGAGGCATGAGCATGCTGGACAAAAATGGAAACCTTTACTTCACCGATAACGGCGACCGCTTCATCCAGGCCACGCGCCTGTATCATTCAGGCGTAGTGCAGCATGTAGCGGTCGCGGGTGGCTCTGCCAACCTTTTCAGGAAGACGATCCCCGAATCAGTAAAAATCCGGGAGGAGTTGCTCGCGCAGGCGATCCCCGCGGACCGGATCATTACGGAAGGGAGGTCGCGTAACACGCACGAGAACGCCGTTTACATAAAACAAACGCTGGACTCACTCAGGCTTCCACCACCATATATACTCATCACCAGCGCATCCCACCTTCCCCGCGCGACGGCGGTATTCAAAAAAGCCGGTGTTGACGTGGTCCCATATGCCGCGGCATTTAAAGAAGTGGACTCAAGAAAGACGTTTCCCGATTATGTTATTCCATCTGTTGAGACCCTGGGTAAATGGAGCGTGCTGCTGAAAGAGATCATCGGCCTCTGGGTATACCGAATGACCGGGAAAGCTTAAGCGATCTTATTGTACTCAACGGTATGCAGGTCACGTACCTTGTATTCGAACTCTTCCAACCTGGACTGCGGAACACCCACGTCTACGATACAAAATAACTCCTGGGCTTGCCGCGTGATTACGCAGTTCAATTGTTTCAGGATCGTCATCACTTCGTTCTGGCGGGTATAATCAAATTGCAGGCGGTATTCCACCAACACTGCTTTCTGCACTACCGGCACCAGCTGCAATGCCATCGACGTGACCGTCTTGTACGCATTGATCAGTCCCGGCACACCCAATAACGTCCCGCCGAAATAACGCACCACGATCACGGCTACGTCGGTCAATTGTTTACTGTCTATCTGCCCCAGTATCGGCTTGCCCGCCGTACCTGACGGCTCGCCATCATCATTTGATCTGAAAACATCTGTCCCGGTGCCCAGGCGGTAAGCAAAACAATGATGCACCGCTTTGGGATGCTCTTTCTTCAGTTGTTGAAGCAGTGACTTGAATTCTTCTGCCGATGCGATGGGATAAGCATACGCGAGAAACCGGCTGCCGCGATCTTTAAATTCAGCGAAAGAAGGTTTATCGATCGTATAGTAATGATCAGGCTGTGTGGACATGCTTATTTGTGTAGTAGGTAATAACGTCACCCGTAATGGATGACTGGTTCCCAGTTAGACCTGCCGGTAACATGGGTGCCGGTAATCCCTGCGGCGCATGAAGCGCCATATTGGTGATCATCCGTGCTTCATCCCAATTACCTGCATCGATAAATGATTGCAATAACCTGGCACCGCCTTCCACGATCAGGCTTTGGATCTTTAACGCATAGCAGGCATGTATCACCTGGTGCACCAGGTCTTCATTGTTGTTTAACCGGTACCAGGTGATATTATCTTTAGTTTCCTGTCGCAGCGAATTAAAGACCAGTGTACGCTGGCTACCATCAAAAAGTCTCAGGTCACCGGGAAGCGCCAGGTTCATATCAATGACCATCCTCGTGGGGTTTGCACCATGCCATAATCTGACGTTAAGTGACGGATCATCCATGATCGCAGTATTCTTTCCCACGAGTATACCAGCTTCCTCGCTTCTCCATTTATGCACCAACCGGTTTGTCACGTCATTCGTAATGAGCAGCCGTTCCTGTCCGGCAGCTGCGATCTTCGCATCAGCTGTCTGTGCCCATTTTAAAATCACATAGGGTCTTTGTTGTTTATGATAAGTAAAAAAACGCCTGTTTAATGCGACGCATTCTGATTCTAACACACCATTGATCACATCAATGCCGGCTGAGTTGAGCCTTTCGATCCCCTTACCGTTGACCTCCGGGAAAGGATCACGGGCGCCGATCACCACCGTTGGGATTTTCTCCTTTATCACCAGTTCCACACAGGGAGGTGTTTTGCCATAATGGGCACAGGGTTCCAGTGAAACATATAATACAGATCGGGGAATAAGGTGACGATCGGCCGCAGGCACGCTTTCTATGCAATTGACTTCAGCATGTGGGCCACCAAACGCGCGGTGATAACCTTCCCCGATCACCCGGCCATCGTGCACAAGTACTGCTCCAACCATTGGGTTGGGTGCTACCTTGCCGGCCCCAAGAACAGCAAGCGAGAGGCAGCGGCGCATGTATGATTCGTGTATGGTATCCCGGGCTTGAATAAGCCGCAAAAGTAACTGAAACCCCCTATCATTGCAGCATGACCATTCACCTGGCCTACCAGCAATTGTTGCTGGCCCTGTTTGAAGTATATGACGACCAAGAGGCTGCCAATATCGCCGACTGGGTGATTGAACATGTCACGGGGCAAAGGAAGATCGAACGCGTTATGAACCCCGAGTTTGGGTTAACACCCCAACAGCAATCGCGTTTGTCATCTATAACTGATAAACTGCAGCGCCATGTCCCGGCTCAATACGTGCTGAACGAAACCTGGTTCATGGACATGAAGCTGTACGTTGATGATAGCGTGCTGATACCAAGACCGGAGACCGAGGAACTGGTGGACTGGATCAGGCAGGAAGTGAAAAGTGGAAAGTCGAAAGTCAAAACTGTCATCGATATCGGAACAGGTAGTGGTTGCATCCCCATCGCGTTGAAGAAAAACCTGCCGGAACTTACCATACGGGCACTTGACGTGAGCGAGGGTGCATTGAATGTAGCGGTGAAGAACGCGATGCTCCAGGGGACCCAGGTGTATTTTATGCGGATGGATTTCCTGGATAGGGGCCTGCGAGAGAGCCTTGGACGTTTCTATCTCATCGTGAGTAACCCGCCTTATGTGAAAAGTTCCGAAGCGGAAGGCATGAACAAAAACGTACTGGACCATGAGCCCCGTCTCGCCCT
>JAJTCI010000040.1 GCA_021323155.1 Chitinophagaceae bacterium
GGAGAAGGAGTTGAGCTGGTCCACCATCGTGTTGATCGTGTTCTTCAGCTCGAGGATCTCGCCTTTTACGTCCACAGTGATCTTTCTGGAAAGGTCACCCCGCGCCACCGCGGTGGTAACCTCCGCGATGTTACGCACCTGGCCGGTAAGGTTGGAGGCCATTTGGTTTACTGAGTCGGTAAGGTCTTTCCAGGTTCCGGCTACCCCGGGTACCTCGGCCTGGCCACCCAGTTTACCTTCGGTACCCACTTCACGGGCCACCCGTGTTACCTCCGAAGAGAATGAGTTAAGCTGGTCCACCATGGTGTTAATGGTGTTCTTCAGCTCCAGGATTTCACCCTGTACGTCCACGGTGATTTTTTTCGATAGGTTTCCGTTAGCAACGGCTGTTGTTACCTCTGCGATATTTCGTACCTGGGCGGTGAGGTTACCCGCCATCTGGTTTACTGAGTCAGTTAAGTCTTTCCATACGCCCGCAACGCCCTTTACACGTGCCTGGCCTCCAAGTTTTCCTTCCGATCCTACCTCCCGCGCCACACGCGTCACCTCCATTGAGAACAGGTTCAGCTGCTTCACCATGTCATTCACCTCACGCGCGATCCTTTGGAACTCTCCCTGCAATACGTGGTCACCGATACGCAACGGCATCTCCTGGCTCAGGTTACCCTTTGCCACCGATCCGATTACGTGGGCGATTTCAATGGTTGGATGCACCAGGTCAGAGATGAGGCCGTTGATCGCCTCCACACCCTGGCTCCATGCGCCCCTGGCATTGCGCGGTAGCTCAATACGATGGGTGAGGTTTCCTTTCTTACCGATGGTATTACCTGCTTTGGTAAGTTCGGTCATCAGGATCTCGTTCATCGTGATAATATCGTTCAGCGTATCACAGACCTTCCCGTCGAAGCCAACCAGGTCGATCGGCATGCGTACGCCAAAATTCCCGTTCTTGACTTCCGAAAGCACCCTGAGCAACTCTTTCAGATCTAAACTGCTCTCACCATTCCGGCTTGTGGCAGGCGAGATGTGTTCCCCGGTTTGGGGAAATTCTTGGATAGTTTGTTCCATTGGCGCAAGTGATTTTGCAATTTCTGGCGAAATAGGCGCAGGGGCTGGCTTCACAGACCCATTGGTTTTACCACGTTTACTCGTCATTATGGAGGATTATGAGGTTTTTAATTGGGGTTTTTTCATGCAGAAAGGAAGTAATTCTTCAAATAGTGTGCTAAGAGTGGAGATTTTTCTACTGATTCCGCAATTTTGAAGCGGCAATAAATCCTTTCATCGGAAATGAAGCAATATCTTCGGACTAATTAAACCACAACAGGTTGGAGCAACAGAGCGACATTAAGAAAAACCATACTATTTTACTGGCTGAGGACGATCTGGATGACCAGGAGATGCTCATTGAAGCACTTAACCAAAAGGACCCGTCCATCCGTTTCCTCGTCGCCGCAACAGGTAGCAAAGCCCTTGAATTGCTTAAAAATATGGCTGTATCCGGCCCGCCATCTTTGGTAGTACTGGATTATAATCTTCCGGAAATGAGCGGCGCCGAGATTCTGGCACGACTTCGCGAGATGCCTGAATATGACAAAGTGAGGAAAGTGGTATGGAGTACGTCCAATTCTCCCATTTACCAGAAAAAATGCTTGGAGTTAGGCGCCCATTCTTACATCGTTAAACCGAGTGGTATCGCCGGCATCCGGAGCGTCGCGGATGCCTTATTAGCACTTTGCCTTACCCCGTGAGCTCGTTTTATTTCCTGTAAGACAGAAAGGGTACCGCTTCGAAGAGATACGCCATTCCATAGCCGATAGCGCACCCGAGTATTCCCCCGCATATCACATCCAGCGGGTAATGCACGCCAACATACACCTGGCCATAACAGATGGTAGCTGCCCAGGCAAAAAACAAAAGCGCCGGCTTGCCGACCACGCTCTTTAACGTGATATATATAAACATGGCGGCCCCGAAATGGTTCGTCGCGTGTGAGGATGTAAAGCTGCCGCTGGATGGGCATCGGTTGAGTAAGAAATTAACATTGAAAAACAAAAGGGGATCTGCACAGGGCCGCGTACGGCCTACCCATTCTTTTATTCCTGAGCTGCTCACCTGGTCGCAAATGCCGGCCGTAAAACCCAGCATCACCATCCACGGAACAGAGCGCCACCCGAAATTCATGATCATAAAAAGAAACAGGAACAAATAGAGCGGCATCCACGTATCTGAATGTCGCCACACGGGGAACACGGCGTCAAAAAAGGCATTTGAACCGTCGCTATTGATCTTAATAAGCAGCCACCGGTCGAAATCCTCGATCCGCTGCAGCAGGCCGCCTTTCAACAAAATGGTATTTAACATATTAAAGATTCCTTAGCATGGGTTCAAGGTACGATGGCCGGGACTCAATAGGTTACCTTTGCCAACCCGTACAACGATTGAAAGCGCCAAGATACATAGAACCATTGCATCCGCATATAAAAGAGGCTGTTGAACCTTCTTTACATTGGCGTTTTGAATTATATCGATTAAATTCAGGGCAGGAAAATAAACGCTTTACAACGCCCCGTTTAATCAATAATGACTGCGCAGGAAATCCTCCGGCCACAAAAATTCAGAAACATAACAATAAGGACCGATCATGTTGGTAAAATGGAGAGTTCCAAAGACAATTCAATGGGTGGTGAAACTGTTTTTCATCATGCTGCTGGTATTTACGCTGTTCCGGCTTTCCACTTATATCGCTTTTAGCCCTTCGAACATCACGTTCATCGACGCCCTGCCTTCCTTCGCGCTGGGGATGGCGTTCGATATACGCTGGATCTGCATCCTGTTGCTGCCTATTATACTGTTCAGTTATGTACCCAGGTTTTCTCCTTACAGCTCTGCAAGAGCCAAACGTATCTGGACCAGTTACCTTGCACTCGCAACATTCGTCACCATTTTCTTTTTTGGTGCCGATTACGGCCACTTCGCGTATGTGAGCACGCGGCTGAATGCAAGCGCGTTGAACTTTTACGAAGATGCCGCTATCTCGATGGAGATGCTCTGGGAGTCTTACCCTGTGTTCTGGATACTGCTCGCACTGGTTGTAACGGGATACATCTTCTATTCTTTATACAACCGGACGCACCAACGCGTGGAGAAAGTGAACAGCGCCGCCGTGATCAACTACCGCCGCAATTGGTATCTCTTTGTCACTTTCTGGATGATACTTGGTATCTACGGCAGTTTTTCTTTCACGCCGCTGAAACGCGACGACGCCTTTATTCTAAAGGATAAATTCAAAGCCTATCTGGCCCTGAACCCGTTGCAGAATTTTTTTACAACCCTGCGTTTCCGCCAGCCGGATATGAAGAACCTTAAGGCGAAGGATTGCTACCCGCTGATGAAAGATTTTCTCCAGATGGAGCCGGCCACCAACCAGGGTTATATACGAGCAGTGGCCTCCGGTACAGGCCTGGAAAGCAGGCCCAATATCGTTCTGGTGGTCTGCGAATCCTTCAGCATGTACAAAAGCAGCATGAGTGGCAACCCGCTCAAGACGACGCCCTATTTTGAAAACCTTACACAGGAAGGTGTGTTCTTCAACCGTTGCTTCACACCGCATTTCTCTACCGCAAGGGGCATGTTCGCTACCCTGACCGGCATTCCTGATGTGCAAATGTCGAAGTTCTCTACTCGCAACGAAGCTTCGTTGAATCAACATACTATCATCAATAATTTCGAGGACTATGAAAAATACTATTTCCTCGGCGGCAGCAGTGAGTTCAATAATTACCGCGGACTCGTTAAGAACATCAAAGATGTAAATATTGTAGAAGAAGGGAACTTCAAATCGCCGAAGGTGAATGTGTGGGGCATCAGCGATAAAGACCTATTTCTGGAAGCCAATAAAACACTTGCCACCCAGCAAAAGCCATTCTTTGCCATAATACAGACCGCAGGGAATCACCGCCCATACACCTTCCCTAGCGAACGTGATTTTGTTGCGAAAGAACTGCCGCCGGATACCCTGGCAAAATACGGCTTCTCCGACGCCAAAGAATACAATGCCTTCCGCTACGCTGATTATTCGATCATGCATTTTATGGAAGCAGCGAAGAAGGAAGAATATTTCCATAACACCATTTTTGTATTTGTGGGTGATCATGGTATCGCCGGTAATGCCCGGGCAGTTTATCCTGACGTATGGACCGACCAACGCCTGAGCGATGAGCACGTGCCGTTGTTATTTTATGCGCCGGCACTTCTCACACCGCAACTACGTACCGAGGTCGCGTCCCAGATAGATGTATTACCCACCGTGGCAGGTATCGCCAATCAGCATTACGAGAACACCACGCTTGGAAGAGACCTTTTGGACCCTTCCAAAAAAACCAACGCGGCTTTCATCATCTACCATGATGAAGAACAGGTTGGCTGGGTCACAGATTCATTTTATTATATCAAAAACCTGCGCTTCCCGGAAGAGATGCTTTTCCCACTCAATTCAAACCTGTCGCCCTGGTCGAAAGAAGAAGAGGCACGCTTAAAGGCCCGTTCCTCTGAAATGGTTTCGGCTTTTTATGAAACGGCCAAATGGATGCTCGTAAATAATAAAAAGCGTTATTAATTTGCAGGGATGGATGCTCCTGTCGCGCTTTACAGTAAAACAGCTTACGACGAACCTATCGAAGTTCGCCTGCTGGTGTACCAGGAGGCGATCCAACTCTACCATCCCCAGACATCGGCGTTTCTTTTATCGGTCCCGCTAAAATACCTCGGCCATTTTACCACATTGGGAGAAACGGTTACCATTCATTTCACGCACAACGAAGATGTAAAACTGGTATTGGAAGACGACCACCCTTTGCTGCCTGAATTGCGGGCAGCGGAGAAAAGACCTTTTCTCAAGCCTGGCGGCAAAGTACTTATTCTCACATTGGTGGTGATTGCCGGTGTGTTGTTCCTCAACCATATTTTCAGTTCCATCGTGGCCGACATCGGTCTCAAGATCATCACACCACAATATGAATCCGAACTAGGAGAACAAATGTTCCATTCGACAGTGCCAGCTGCTGCTGTGGATGAAAGGAGGACGGCTGTGTTGCAGGCATTCGCCGACAGGCTGGCACTGAGTGATAATTACCGGATACGTGTTTGTGTGCTACGCGCGAACGATGCGAATGCATTTGCCGTACCTGGGGGAAGGATCGTGGTGTTTTCAGGGTTGATTGATAAGATGCAGGGCTATGATGAAATTGTAGCCTTGCTCGGACACGAGGCGTCACACGTCAACCAACGTCACACGACACGCGCGATATTAAAAGAAGTTTCCTCCAAACTCTTCCTTATTTTTTTTATGGATGTATCACAGGTGGGTGCGATCCTACTGCTGAATGCTGATAAGCTGAGGGGACTGTCTTATTCCCGCAACCTGGAAAAGGAAGCCGATGAGGAAGGATTGAAGATAATGTTGAGGAACCGGGTTGATGCAAATGGTATGCTGCGGATGTTCGACCGGTTGAAAGAGGGGGATACCCTTGCTACACCAACTTTTCTGAACACCCACCCGCTCACAGAGAACCGGGTCAGGTACACCAGGAAGAATATTGAAGACGCCAACCAGCGAAATGCTGTGCTTGACCCGGTGTTGCAGGAACTATGGACCAACCTGAAAAGAAAAGATACAACTACAGTTATGAAGGGGGAGTGGTAATTCAACGGAATTCCGAATCTTTGCCCACCTGATGAAACAAAAACCCGTTCACCCTTCCATGGAACCCTTTCTAGAAGGGAAAGTCATACTGATCGATAAACCACTCGACTGGACAAGTTTCGACGTCGTAAAAAAGATCCGCACTCTTACCGGCATAACTAAAGTGGGGCACGCGGGAACACTCGATCCATTGGCAACGGGACTCCTCATCATCTGCACAGGCAAGTTTACTAAGAAGATCAACGAATACATGGGAATGGAAAAGGAGTACATTGGGTCATTCACATTAGGCGCAACGACTCCGACTTACGACCGCGAAAGCCAGCCGGTCGGGCACAATGACACTTCGCATCTTACAGAGTCGGCCATTTATGCCGCCACAGGGCCACTCACTGGTGAGATCATGCAGGTACCGCCCATACACTCCGCGATAAAAAAAGACGGCAAACCGGTATACCTCGCCGCAAGAAAAGGAGAGAAGGTGACACTGGAGCCCAGGCCGGTTACCATATACGCTTTTGAGATCACATCAATCTCACTACCGGTGGTTGAATTCCGGGTGGTGTGTTCAACAGGTACCTATATCCGCAGCCTGGCGAATGATTTTGGAAAGGAGTTGGGTGTTGGTGCTTACCTCAGCAGCCTGTGCAGGACCCGCATTGGTGAATTTCATGTGAACGACGCGCAAACCCTTTCGCAATTTGAAGCGGAGATCATTGCAAAAAAAACGTCTTAGAAAGGAAGTCCGATCCCCAGCTGGAAGGCGTAGTTGTTCCTGATCTTCCCGGGATATTCTCCATTTTTCCATTTGAAGTTTGGAAACAACCAACCATTGTTTTCAATGCGTGCAGGGTCTTTTAGCTTTAGTGCGAAATCGACCCGCAGGATAAAATTGGCGATGTTCAGTCGCACGAGTCCCATACCTAAAGCGACTGCCATGTCGCGGTAAAAATTCCTGAACCGGAAACGTGCCTGCGGGTTCGCAGGGTCGTCTTTCAGGTTCCAGAGGTTACCAACATCCAGGAATACGGCCGAGTTGAATTTTGTTCCTCCGATCGTGGCTATTGGGAAACGGTATTCGATATTTCCCTCGAGCTGAAGGTCGCCGAAGCGGTCACTAAAGCCCGGTGAAGTATCGCTTAGTTGGGAAGACCCCAGGCCGAGTTGCCGCAACCCCCAGCCGCGCATGCTGTTAGGTCCCCCTGCTACGAATTGTTTGAAAAAAGGAAGGGACCGGCCCAGCTGCTCATCCTGTACCAGGTTGTAACCGATGCCAGTGAAAGCGCGAAGCACAAGGACGGTGTTATCGTAAAACTGGTATTTATGAATGTATTCGAATTCCCCTTTCAGATAATGGTATAAATTATCTTCCCAACTTTTGTTTATCCACGGCCCGAACAATCCTGCGTATTCGCCACCCATTCTGAAGTGCTTTGCTACTTTCGGATTATGCCTGGACGGCCACGTAACGTTATAAGCTGCGGCCCAACCCACTACCGAACCGGTGTTGAACGCGGTTCGCAGGAAAGGGTTCTTCTTGAACTCGTCTCTCAGTAATTGCAGGGTATCAAGCGAGTATAGCTCGATAAAAGGCACAGGGAATCTCAACGAGTAAACCTTGTTCTTCTTTTTGTATTCGTACCCCATATTGAGCATGAGTGAGCGTACACGGAAAAAATTTCGCCGGTCGGTATAGTTGGCATTAATGTTCAATAGCGTACGTGTTGCGTCGAAATCCTTCTTGAGGTTCCACCTTGTATAAGGCCATAACAGGTTGGGAAAACTGAATGTCTGCCCAACACCCGCCTGTATTGTCTGGAAGAGGTCCTGGCTTCCTTCCAGGTTGAGTTCCACACCCGCCCTTGCCGTTGTCACCGACTGGATCGCACGCCGGAACACGTTGCGGTGGAGGTAAGAAACGTTACCCCCGATACCGAACAGGTTCGTGGACGAACTGAAGTCTGCCGTGCTGCGCGTTAACTCAAAATCGAATTTGTACGTTGCTTTTGGATTTGGCGCCAGGAAAACATGCAGATCTACGGTATCCACGCGAACAGAATCGCGCACATCTACCTGCTGCCAGGGACCCATCTGGCTGAATGCATTGATGGTCCGGTAAAAGTTGCGTTCATTGTATATCTCGCCCTTCGTTACGAAAGTGTGTTGTCGGAAAGGCCGGAAGCGGTACCTCCGTTTCTCGTTGGGATGTTTCATGAATACGCCGGCCGACCCGATCACCCTGAAATTATTTTTCGCCAGCAAGCTATCCGGGATGTCGGTTGTCGCGTCGGTCTCCGGGTAATAATAGACATTGCCTACGTAGTACTGTTTCAGTATGGCGGTATCCACAGGCAATTCCTTCGCTTGTCTCGCCTGCATGATCGTTACATCTGCAGTCGGAAATAATTTCCTGCGTGCCGCTGCGGCTTCGATTTTTGTCGCTAGTTCAAGTGGGTCCAGCGAAAGGCTGTCGATCAACTGGTCACTGGTGTCTACCAGTGCCGCAAGATGGTCCCGGTTAAGCCTGTAAAACCCGTGTTCGCGGTAGATGGCCACCAGCCTGTCTAATTCACCTGCGATCAGTTGGCGGGAATAAGGCGCGGCTTTTTTGATCAAGGACTGACTGCTCTTGCTTAAGGCAAGCTGTTGCAGTATCGTATCGACGGGTATCGGCGGTTCCGTGCTGGTAAAATTGTAACCGAACGAATCGATTATCGTTCGCTTGCCCGGCTCGATATTCATAATGGAGGTTGTCCTTAGCTCCTGGCTCTTTTTGCCCCAACGAATCGTATCGATCACGAACGTATCGGTCAGTGCTGCGTTGAAATAACCTTGCGACTGCAAGTAAGCATTCATAAAGATCGCGCTGCGTTTCAAGCCAACGGTATCGAACACTTGCGGGCTCTTTACCCGGTAAAACAATCCGAACTGCTGTACGATCCTTGCCTTAACTGCATCATCCCAGTAGCTGTCCATTTCCGATTCCAGCCTGTTGGCTTCATCCTTCGTAACCACGCCAGGCTTTATCTTTATCTCGTTATTGAAGACAAACGGCGTGTCCCGGATCGGGTGTTTGACCGTCGTACGGTTAAAGACAAACAGGAATTTATTTTCAGGGACGCAGGATTGGAACAATGTGACCGCAGCCAGTAAAAAGAGCAGGGAAAGGAACGGCTTGCGGTTGAAAATCATATCACTATGCTGAGTAAGAATGAGATCAAATATATCCAAAGTTTATACCATAAAAAAACGCGGGACGCGGAAGGTGTATTTGTTGTGGAAGGTCCAAAGATCGCAGCGGAATTGCTTGGATCTGGATACCGGGTTCGAAAGATTTATGCGACTGAGAAATGGGCGGCTCCCTCGGATCTCGATACCGAGGTTGTGCGGGTAACAGGAGAAGAACTGCAACGCCTCTCCGGTCTGCAAGTGGCGCATGAAGTATTAGTGGTGGCAGAACAAGAGGAAGCGGTTAGGCTTGCTTTCGATAACAGGTTCACCCTTGTACTCGATGGCATCCAGGATCCCGGTAACTTCGGTACGATCATCCGCATTGCCGATTGGTTCGGTATCAAACAGGTGATTGCAGGAGAACATACGGTAGAACTGTATAATCCGAAGGCGATACAGTCTACAATGGGCAGTTTTGTTCGCGTAAATGTTTACTACGGGTCGCTGGTGGACATTATTTCAGGTGCAGGCGTCCCGGTGTACGGGGCAGTATTAAATGGCAAAAATGTATTCGAGGCAGGCAAGATCAAAGAAGGGATACTGGTGATTGGCAACGAGGGTAGGGGAATCAACGATGAACTAAGAACACTTATTACCGAACCGCTCACCATCCCACGTTACGGTGGTGCGGAATCATTGAACGCGGCAGTAGCCACCGGCATTATTTTATCTCACGTGGTTGGACATTAGTAAATGTATTTCGTTTTGACTTTTCACCATCACTCCTCACCTGAACTGTATCGCCTTCACCGGCCGGATGCTCCTTACAATAAGCGTCGGCACGATCAGCGAAAGAAAGCACACTAGCAACGTAGCAAAGCACACGACGATCACCTGCCACCAAACGATCTCCACCGGCGCGGTGGAAACATAATAGGCGCTTTCATCTAATTTGATAAAACCAGTTGCCTGTTGTAGGAAACAAAGTCCCAAACCGATCACCAGGCCAAGTCCTACGCCCGCGGCGGTGATAATGGTCGCATGGTAGAGAAAGATCCTCTGGATCATCCATTCGGTGCTGCCAACTGCCTTCAGTATCCCGATCATTCGCGTTCGCTCGAGGACCAATATCAACAAGCACGTGATAAGATTGATGATCGCCACAACTGACATCACGGTGAAGATCACATTCCGGTTCACATCCTGTATGCCCAGCCAGTCGAATATATTGGGATAAACTTCCTTCACCGTGCGGCTGATCCAGATATCCGGCAGCACACCACCTTTTGAGAGGTAGTTGCTGATCGTGTCCATCTTTTTGTAATCGTGCAGAAAAACCTCGTATCCGCCGATCTCGTCATCCTGCCACTCACTGAGCCGCCTGATCAGGCGGATATCGCCGATAGCGAATAGCTTATCATATTCTTCGATACCCGTTTTATAAATGGCTGAAACCTTGAGCTTCCGGTAAGTGCTGCCCTGCTGTTCGCGCGAGATAAAAAAGACGGTAATGGTATCGTTGACATCCACCTCCAGTTGCTTTGCTACCTGTTCCGAGATAAGGATGTTGCGGCTGTATAACGAATCGCTGAAATCAAGCCACTTGCCACGGGTAATAAAGGACTGCAGGTTGGCCGTGGAATAATCCGGCTCAACGCCCTTGAAGAGCAAGCCTTCGATATTCTTGTTCTTTTCCACCACCACTGACCGGGTGCCGAACGCCTGCACGGTTTTTACTTCAGGCAGGGAACGGATGGTCTTTACCACCGAATCGCTTTTGGGCATCGGTGTTTCTTCGGCTACTAGCGATTTATTAGATTCGAAACGCTGGATTCGTAAGTGTCCCCAGAAACTGAACACCTTTCCACTCACTGTAGTCTGGAAACCATTAACAAACGCGAGGGTGATGATCATTGCTGCTACGCTTACCACCGTTGCGGCAATAGAAAGCCGGATAATAAACCTGGAAAAAGACCGTTGTTTGCTGAACGCAACCCTTTCACCGATAAACCCTGCAACATTCATTCTTTGCCGTTGATAAAAAATTAAGACACAAATTAAGTTAATACTGGCTACCGATGCGCGCAACGAGGCGATTATCACTAGTTTTAGATAAATTATTTTAATGCGTTGCCTCCTGCTCAGCCTGTTGCTGACGCCATTTTTCCTGAATGCACAATTGCCCGACGAGATATACAACAAGAATATCCGTACAGTAAAATTGTTCGTAAAAGGCAACCAGGCATCGTACCCCATCATCAGCCTTGGAATGGTGGAACAACTCGAACTCCACTTCGACGACATGGATGCACAGGTGAAAAGCTATTCTTACACATTCCAGTTGTGCAACGCGGACTGGTCGGTGAATGAATACCTTGGCCCGTTCGATTATATCAAGGGCTTCACCCAGCAACGATTGAATCAATACAGG
>JAJTCI010000041.1 GCA_021323155.1 Chitinophagaceae bacterium
TCTATCCCGAAATGATCGCATAAATGCCCCAGGCCGTAACGTTTCAATCCCGGGTATGCTTTTTTGGCCATCCGTATGGTACAAAGCTTTCGCGCCTGCCAGTCGTACCCCGCGTCTTTCAGCTGGCTGCGAAGAAAAGAATAGTCGAAGTTCACGTTGTGGGCAACGAAGATCCGCCCCTTCAGCAGCTCATGGATATTCGGGGCTACCTGCGAGAACAAGGGCGCATCCGCCACCATGTAATTATAAATGCCGGTGAGACTGGACACGTAAGGAGGGATCGGGCTTTCCGGGTTGACAAGTGTCTGGAATTTACCCTCTACTTCTTTCCCGTTGTGCAGGATGATGGCGATCTCGGTGATGCCATTACCGCTCGCATGGGTACCGGTGGTCTCTATGTCGACAATGGCGTACACAGGGCTAAATTCAGTCATTAGCTTCATTCTACCGCCAGGTCGGCATAAGTTTATTTTCCCCGGATCGCCCCCTGGTAGCCTGTGGAAAACCAGGTTCAGCTTACCGTGAAAATATATTTTAAAAATTCCTCAGGTGTCATTATATTTAATACCCCTACGCTCTTAAATAACCGGGAAAATGACTTACAGGCAGGTAAAAATGGAATATCCTATGGAAGATGTTTCTAAAACACCAAAAACTATTTGCCATGGAAAGAACATCTACCAGGTTTCAATTAAGCGAGACCGCTAAGAACAGCCTGATCGTATTGACCGTCTTTGCCGCGCTGGCGTTGGCATCGTACCTGCAATGGAGAGGCCTTTTCGAATGACCTCCGGTGCATACCTCATTTTTTCGTTTCAGATCTGAATTTCAGGTTTTCCACCCTTCCCTTTTCCTTAGTTTTGCAACCCATCATTCAGTTGGGTATTAGCATGGAACTAAGCAAGAATTACATCCCGGCCCAGGCAGAAAGCAAATGGTATAAGCATTGGCTCGACAAGCAATATTTCAAGAGTGTTCCTGACCACAGGAAGGCTTTCACCGTGGTCATCCCTCCTCCCAACGTCACTGGTGTGCTGCATATGGGGCACACCCTGAATGAAACCGTGCAGGACATCCTCGTGCGCAAAGCACGTATGAGTGGCTTCAATGCCTGCTGGGTACCCGGCAGCGACCATGCATCCATCGCCACCGAGGCCAAAGTGGTCCACATGCTGAAGGAAAAGGGGATCGACAAGAACACCCTGAGCCGCGAGAAATTCCTGGAGCATGCTTTCGAATGGAAAGAAAAATATGGCGGCATCATCTACAGCCAGATCGCGAAACTCGGTTGCAGCGTAGACTGGGACCGTACGAATTTCACCATGGACGATCACTATTACAAAGCGGTGATCAAAGTGTTCGTGGACCTATATGAAAAAGGCCTCGTATATCGTGGCGCGCGAATGATCAACTGGGACCCTTCCGCAAAGACCGCGCTCAGCGATGAGGAAGTTGAGTACAAAGAGATACAGGGTAAACTCTACCATGTGAAATACCAGGTAGCGGGCACCGGAGATCACATCATCATCGCTACGCAACGCCCTGAAACCATTATGGGTGATACGGCGATCTGCGTCAATCCAACAGATGAACGCTACAAGCACCTGAAAGGCAAACACGCCATCGTTCCGCTTGTCAACCGGAAAGTGCCCATCATCTTCGACGAATATGTAGACAAGGAATTTGGTACCGGCGCATTGAAAGTAACCCCCGCGCATGATATCAATGACTATAACCTTGGACTAAAGCACAACCTCGAGATCGTAGACACGCTGAACGACGATGGTACACTCAGCGAAGCCGCACAGGTTTTCGTTGGGCTCGACCGATTCGAAGCAAGAAAAAAAGCGATCGAACAACTGGCCGCGGAAGGACTACTGCATAAAGAGGAAGAATACACCACCCGTCTTGGTTTTTCACAAAGGACGAACGCGGTGGTAGAGCCAAGAATTTCGACGCAGTGGTTCGTAAAGATGAAAGAACTGGCGGAGCCCGCGCTGAAGGAAGTAACCGAAGGACGCATTAAGATCCATCCCGGAGATAAGTTCCTGGCGACCTATAAATACTGGCTCGAGAATGTAAAAGACTGGTGTATCTCGCGGCAGTTGTGGTGGGGACAGCGCATCCCGGCCTGGTATGATAAAGAAGGCAGGTTCGTTGTGGCCGAAACCCTTGAGGAAGCGAAAGTGAAATTCAACCAGCAATATAACATACCCGAGGTGTGGCTCACGCAGGATGAAGACGTACTGGATACCTGGTTCTCTTCCTGGCTCTGGCCGGTCGAAGTCTTCAACGGCATAAATGAACCCGGCAACAAAGAGATCAACTACTACTATCCTACTTCGGTGCTGGTTACCGGGCAGGATATCATCTTCTTCTGGGTGGCACGGATGGTGATGGCGGGCATGCATTACCGCAATGAAAGGCCCTTCGAACATGTATACTTCACCGGGATGGTGCGGGATAAACAAGGAAGGAAGATGAGTAAGCAGTTGGGCAATTCACCCGACCTGCTGGAACTGATCGACAAGTATGGCGCAGACGCGGTCCGTTTCGGTATCATGATCTCATCTCCGGCCGGTAACGATCTTTTATTTGACGAAGCCAGCCTGGAACAGGGCCGCAACTTCAACAATAAGATGTGGAATGCGCTGAAGTTGATCCGCATGTGGGAAAACAGGAAGGCCGGGCCTGGACAGTTCCAAGGCAATGCACCTTTCGCGGTAGAATGGTTTGAAAGCAGGTTGAACAAAGTAAGGACAGACGTGGACGCGCTGATGGCGCAGTTCAGGCTGAGCGAAGCGTTGAAGACGATCTACTCGCTCGTATGGGATGATTTCTGCAGCTGGTACCTCGAGTGGATCAAGCCGGGCTTTGAACAACCGATCGATACCGTGGTTTACAACAAAACAGTTTACTTCTTCGAACAACTGATGCAATTGCTGCATCCATATATGCCATTCATAACGGAGGAACTTTATCACCTGATTGATGAACACCAGGATGACCTTTGTGTAAAACAATTCGAGCCAACGCAAACGGCGGATAAAAAGATACTCGAAGACGCCGAGCTATTGAAACAGGTCATCACCGCCATCCGCGAAGCCCGGACAAAGAACCAGTTGAAACCAAAAGACCAGGTGGTATTGCATATACAGGCCGCCAGCCCGGAAAAGTACCAGGCGATCGAATCGATCCTTGCTAAACAGGTGAATGCCGCGATCGCTTTTACTTCCGAAGGCATCCCCAATTCAATCGTTGTCGCAGTAGAAAAGGACAAGTTCTTTATTGCCACGGACCAGGCCCTGGATACGGCCGGTTTGAAAGACGAGCTATTGAAAGACCTCGAATACCAGCGGAATTTCCTGGCCAGTGTCATGAAAAAGCTGGGGAATGAGCGGTTCGTGCAGAACGCAAAGGCCGAAGTGGTTGACCTCGAACGGAAAAAACAAGCCGACGCCGAAGCAAGGATAAAGACCATCGAAGAGAGCCTCGCTAACCTCTAGCACTGCGTTGACGCCTGACAACTAATGCCTGCGCCCGGGCACCTTGGCATTGTTTTCTATTGTTAACACCTATGGATCTCCTGCTCCTTTCCATTGCACCCGGTTTTGCCATTTGCCTGTTCATTTACCTGAGGGACAAATACAATCGTGAACCCATCGGGTTGTTGCTCGTCAGTTTCCTGTTGGGTATGGCCGCAGCGCTGCCCTGCATCTTCATCGAAACCTACAGTTCAAGATTCCTGGCGGATACGCTGTTCGAGGCACAGGTGCCTTCATATGTAAACGTGATCATGCAATCCTTCCTGGTGATCGCGCTCGCGGAAGAAGGGGTGAAATACTTTACGCTCAAACAATTTTGTTTCCGGTTGAAAGCTTTCGACGAGCCATTCGATGGTATCGTGTATTCTGTGATGGTGAGTATGGGCTTCGCGACGATCGAGAATACTGGCTACGTGTTTATGCATGGCTTTAACACCGGCCTGATGCGCATGTTCCTGAGCGTACCGGCCCACGCGGCGTTCGCGGTGATCATGGGGTATTATGTAGGACTTGCCAAGTTCAGCCTCGCAAAACGGCGTGTCTACCTGTTACAGGGATTATTGCTCGCGCTGTTCTTTCACGGGCTTTATGACAGTTTCCTTTTCCTCGCCGAAAATAAAACCGTGACGCAGTATATCTCCGGCGCACTCCTCATCAGTGGTGCCCTCCTGTCCTATTATGTGGCCATACGATTATCTTTGAAAGCCATTCGGCAGCAGGAAAAGCTGTCGAGACTGATCCATGACGAGTCCAGGCTCACTACTATCGATTCGGAAAGCAACGCAGCATGACATACCGGTGATACGTGGTATTGCTTTGCGCACCTGGCCATCCGCTTATGGTGACATCCTCTCGCCTTCAGCACTGCAGTATATGCTCGACTTTTTCTACTCCGAGGCGGCCCTGTCACAGCAAATGGCGGAGGGCCAGCAGTTCTTCCTGGCGACATTGAACAATGAAGTGATCGGTTTCGGATCCGTTAGCAAGGCCACTGAAGACGTATTCAAATTGAACAAGCTTTACGTATTGCCCGGCATACAAAAAACCGGTGCAGGCAAAGCTTTAATGGATCATGCATTTGCCATCGCGCGCAGCAATAAAGCAATCCAGCTCACCCTGAATGTTAACCGCAACAATCCAGCGATCGGGTTTTACACGCGGTTAGGCTTCAGTATAGTGGGTGAAGAAGACGTGGACCTTGGCAACGGTGTTGTGCAGGAAGATTACATCATGTCTGTTGAGCTCTAGGTCATGCCACCCCTGCTAATTGCAAACTCTTACGCTTTACGTTGCGCAATTCAATATCCTCCACGAATGGCTCAGCACTAAGGATCAGTGAAATGCCGGGTTGGCGCCACCAGTCATCCTGCAACAATTTTTTCTGCGACACCACACCGGTAATGTAATTCCGCCCCGGGCCACTGTGGCGCTCTTCTATCCATTCAAATTCATCAGACGGGAAAGTAATGTGGCTGTCAAAGCTCACATACACTTTCAAAAAACCATACTGGCTGAGCACAGAAGACTCCTGGAGAAATTTCTTCCTGTATTCGTAACGATAGTTGTAGCGCAACGCAGAAAGGTCACTCAACACAGCTGATGCGGTTGGAAACCCGCCCGCCCCTTTCCCGTAAAAGAACTGCTCGTCAGCCAACCCACTGCGGATGGTCACGCCATTATATTCATTGTTCACATTATGCAACAGCGATGAACGCGGCACGAACTGCGGTAGCACCAATGCGATGATCCGCCCATTCTTAAGCTTCACCGCGCATGCGACCAGTTTTATCCGGTAACCTTTCTCCGCTGCATACGAGATATCACTGCGGGTGATATGCCGGATACCGCTATGCAGCAACAGCCCGGGCTCGGTGACGATACCATAACCGTGAAGCAACAGGATAGCGAGTTTGTTCAATGCATCGATGCCATCCACGTCGAGTGAAGGATCGGACTCGGCAAAACCCAGTTGGCGGGCCAGCAGGAGCGCATCTTTGAAAGTAAGGTCATCTTCCACCATCCGGGTGAGGATAAAATTAGTGGACCCGTTAACGACACCCACTATACCCTGTAACAGGTCGTTATCGTAATATTCTTCCAGGTTGCGGATCACCGGTATGGAGGCGCAGGCCGCCGCTTCATAAAGCAGCGCGCCACCGGTTTGCTGCTGAAGCAATAGTAATTCGTCCAGGTGTTCGGCAATGCATTTCTTATTCGCGCTCACCACGGCTTTGCCATTCAGCAACGCGGTGGTGATGATCTGGAATGCAGCATCCGCATCATCGATCAATTCTACAACTACATTAATAGATTCATCATTCAATATTTCAGATGCATCCGTCGAAAACAAGGCGGCGGGTGCCGACCTTCTTTTCCGTGGGTCACGGATCACCACTTTTGTTATACTTGCGTTGAGGGTCGGGGTTTGCAGCAATACATTGTAAAGGCTCTCGCCCACCACACCAAAACCGAAAAGACCTATGTTCAATTGTTTAGACATGTCTGGTTATTTATGTTGAAAAAATCAGCGTACGCTAGCTTCCTGAAGTTGTTCGCGGGGAATGGAGACACTGGATAACGCCTGCTCCAGGTCCACCAGCAAGTCCGCTATGTTTTCATGACCCACACTCAGACGTACTAGTCCATCCGCAACACCGGCAGCTTTTCTCTTTTCTGCGGGTATGGAGCGATGGGTCATATTTGCCGGGTGGCAAAGCAGGCTTTTCACGCCTCCCAGGCTTTCGGCCAGTTTGAAAAGCTTTGTGCCGGTAACGAATTGGACGGCGGCGTGCGCTGTATCGTTTGCAAGAATGAATGAAACAATGCCACCAAAACCACTGCTTTGTTTCAGCGCGATCGCGTGGTTGTGGTGGGATGGAAGGCCCGGGTAGAAAACCGCTGACACTGCGGGGTGTGTGTCGAGGTACTTTGCCACGGCCAGCGCGTTCTCGCAATGTTTCTGCATACGCAGGTGCAACGTCTCGATACCCCGGATCACCAGCCAGCTATCGAAAGGGGAAAGGATGGCGCCACTGGCATTCTGGATGAATTTGATGCGTGCACCCAGTGCTTCATCTTTGGTTACTACAAGCCCGGCGATAAGATCGCTATGTCCTCCCAGGTATTTGGTGGCGCTGTGTACTACGATATCGGCACCCAGCAGAAGCGGTTGCTGCAACACTGGTGATGCGAACGTGTTATCTACGCACAGCCAGCACGCGTTCGCTTTAGCGATCCTTGCAATGGCGTGTATATCAGAGATCTTCAACGTGGGATTGGTAGGCGTCTCGATCCAGATCAGTTTTGTCTTAGGTGTAATGGCATTGAATACATTTTCGGCCTGCGTGGTGTCAACATAGTTTACGCTGATACCGAACTTTTGATAAACCTGGGTAAAGAGGCGGAACGCGCCACCGTAAATATCATCCACCGCCAGTATCTCGTCACCGGACTCCAGTAGTTTCAATACGGCGTCTATGGCAGCGAGTCCACTCGCGAAAGCAATGCCGGTGCTGCCGTGTTCTAACTCCGCGATGATCACCTCCAGGGATGCGCGCGTGGGATTCCCTGTCCTTGCATAATCGTATCCTTTGTTCAGCCCCGGCGCTTCCTGGACAAACGTGGATGTCTGGTAAATGGGTACGGAGATGGCGCCTGTTAGTTCGTCGACCGGGATGCTGTGGATCAGTTGTGTTGCTGTGCTCATGCTGTGCTATTTTTTTGAAGGTTAAAAAAATCTCCAGCCAACACTATCAAAAAAAGCTTACGGGAGCCTGTCCCGCCGCTGGGCGGGACATAAAAAAAGCTCATCCGTAAGTCAGATGAGCCTGCATATACAACAACGATGTTGAAATCAAAACTTACTCTGACTTATCTTTCCCCGCGTCTCGCGGGGAGGAGTTGGCACCTTCTTATGAATGAGTAATTCGTAAGGGTTGCCAAGGCATCATCGGGCCATATCCCTCTGCCTTTCTTGATCAGTGATGTTGAAGAACTCAAACAAAGATATCGGCGATGGATTTACTCCGCCAAATTTTTTTTGCTAACAAGCGTTTGTTGTTGTGCGAAGGTCACGGTGTCAACCTGGTCAGGACACTTCCATCATTTGACACCAGTTTCCTGCCGTATGTCCCTTCGACTACCTTGAATTCCCTGGTCCAGTCGGCACTTAGTATAATGCCCGCGTCCCTGTTGCGCCGGTAAACAACGAATATTCTTAAAGTCTTCGTCTCCAGGAAATACTTCCAGGAACCCCACTCGGTACCGGTACCTGTTGGGCCGGCTGGTGAAAGGAAGCCATCGTATATATAAAGTGCCGCGTTCAGCTTGATATCGTAAGTGGTATCCTTTGATTGCATGCTGTAGTTACCTACGAAACCGGCGTCAGGTCCTTCGGCTTCGTACCATTTCGATCCCTCGCAATTGAAACCGACCGGCAGGTCCGTATGTATTTCGATCCTGGTTTTCCGGCTTTGCTTTAACCATGCATATATCGAATCCACGCTGACCCGGTGGTAACAACCATAAGTCGACTTTGAATCGCTGGTGGTATCAATGGCAAAATAAATAAAGCCTGTCTTCTGTTTCTTATAAACAGACTTTGAAAGATCGAACCGGTAATTCATACCGGTATCAACCCTGAAACTTCGTTTCGCTGTAAAAGGATCTCCGTTCATTGAATAGTACACCACCGGGCTGTAGTTCCAGGCCTCCAGTTTGCCATACAGCTGGATCGATGGAGGCGTTTTCCCTTTAGCATGTGCAAATGAATTGAAAACGCCGAAACAAAAAATGATCAATAAAGGGACTTTCATAAAGGTGTGCATTCCATCTACATTAGCGTTCATTCGCGTTCATTCGTGTAACTACATTAGCGTTCATTCGGGTAACAACATTCGCGTCCCACATTATCGCACCCCAAATTCCGTACGCACCGTTATCGTCGCTGTTTTATGCTTGCTGCTGGTGTTAAATGCACCACCATAACTATAATCTTCATTGCTGTTACGCGCCGTGATCTGGAACACACCCATCGTCGCTTTCCTGACGCCGCCTAAAGAACTCTCGGAATTGTCGGCGATCGATTCTGCCCTTGTCCGTGCATCGGCGCTTGCTTTTGACAACAGGTCTATTTTTAGTTCGGAAAGCTTGGTATAATAATAAGAAGGGGCAGATGAATTGAATTCTATTCCAGCCTCGATCAGTTCGGTGATCTCACGTGACAAAACCTCCACCTTGTCAACATTCTTCGACTCCACTTTCACCTTTTGCGAAAGGTTATAGCCCGTAAATTCACTGCTCGACTGGTTACCCTGGTTGTCATACCGTACCTGGAACTCCCGGTTGATGTCTACTGACGAAAATACCACTTCAGATTCCGGTATGCCTTTACCCTGCAGGTAGCTACGGATACGACTCTCGTCGGCCTTCAATGATGCATAGGCAGCTTTCAGGTCCATCGACTTCCTGGAGTAAGTGCCACTCCACACGATCAGGTCACTCACGAACTCGCGTTCGGCACTGCCTGTTACTGTGATAACTTCCGTCGTGGTGGATTTGTACTTGAACGCGTTACCGGCGATCCATGCTGCAATAATGAAGCTGATGCCGATGATCGCCGCTACGATATAATTTCTCATTAGTTGTTTTGTAATACAATATAAACGGAGAAACCGACAAAAATAAGCGGTCTCAGTATTTTACCAAGGCCGTAACAATTCTTAGGAGTTTGAAAACCCTGCGTCGGAATGCCGAACGGTCACGACATAAATGGCCACCTTACCTTGCAGCGCCCATCCTGCTCCCTGCAACCTGCTCCCTGCATCCTAATACACCATCTGGTGCGTCTCCTTGATCACCCCCATCACGAACACACTCTGCACCTTCCCCATGTTCTCTACCTGGCTCAGCCTGTTCACATGGAAATCGTAATAGGCATCCATATTCTCCGCCACCACCTTCAGCATAAAGTCGAACTCCCCGGAGATATTATAACATTCCACCACTTCATTCAGCTCGTGGATGGTCCTGATGAACTTATCGCCTGCGTTCTTACTGTGTTGTTTAAGGCTCACATAACAGATCACCATTAAACCCTTGCTCACTTTCGTCCTGTCCACCAGCGTGGCGTATTGCCGGATTACGCCACCCTCTTCCATCCGCCGGATCCGCTCGTGCACGGGGGTCGTACTGAGGTGCACTTTCTCACTGATCTCTTTCACCGTGATGCGCGCGTTTTGTTGTAATAGCCGGAGTATGGCAATGTCTTTTGCATCGATCGTAATACTGCCGGTAGTGGATTGTTCTCTTTGGGGCTGTTTAGGCATGGCAAACAGGTCTTTTGTCCTGCAAAGGTATCCATAATTGCTTATTTATGCTGATTTCAATACAGATAGCAGGAAATTATCCTATATCAGGTAGATTTGCGGTATCAAATTTCAATTATGTCAACTATTACAAAAACTATCGATTTTACCCTTCCTTACAAGGTGGCTGACATCAGCCTCGCCGCCTGGGGCCGCAAAGAGATCCGCCTGGCGGAAGCTGAAATGCCTGGCCTGATGGCGATCCGTGCTGAGTACGGACCTTCACAGCCTTTGAAAGGCGCGCGTGTTGCAGGATGCCTGCACATGACCATCCAGACCGCGGTACTCATTGAAACGCTCACCGCTTTAGGCGCAGAAGTGAAGTGGAGCTCGTGCAACATCTTCTCTACGCAGGACCACGCCGCTGCTGCCATCGCTGCCGCAGGTATTGGTGTGTATGCATGGAAAGGACAAACACAGGCGGAAGCTGACTGGTGTATCGAGCAGACCCTGTTCTTCGGTTCTGCTGACAAGCCTTTGAACATGATCCTGGACGACGGTGGTGATCTCACCAACATGGTTTTTGACACCTACCCCGAGCTGATCCAGAACATCAAAGGACTTTCTGAAGAAACCACTACCGGTGTTCACCGTTTATACGAGCGTATGGCGAAAGGTACATTACCCGTTCCTGCCATCAACGTGAACGATTCTGTTACAAAATCAAAATTCGATAACAAATACGGTTGTAAAGAGTCACTCGTGGATTCTATCCGCCGTGCTACCGATGTAATGCTCGCTGGTAAAGTAGCGGTTGTCGGTGGTTATGGTGACGTAGGTAAAGGCTCTGCAGCTTCATTGGCTGGTGCCGGTTGCCGCGTGATCGTTACCGAGATCGACCCGATCTGCGCGTTACAGGCCGCAATGGACGGCTTTGAAGTAAAGAAAATGGCTGATGCAGTAAAAGAGGCTGACATCATTGTTACCGCTTCTGGCTGCCGCGACCTGATCACGGAAAAGCATTTCCGTTCCATGAAGGATAAAGCGATCGTTTGTAATATCGGTCACTTCGATATCGAGATCGATATGGCATGGATCAACAAGAACTACGGCCATACAAAAGATACCATCAAGCCACAGGTTGATATCTACAATGTGGAAGGCAAAGACATCATCGTACTCGCTGAAGGACGTCTGGTTAACCTGGGTTGCGCAACCGGTCACCCGTCATTCGTGATGAGTAACTCGTTCTCCAACCAGACACTGGCGCAGATCGAACTGTGGACCAACAGCGATAAATACGAGAACAAAGTATACGTTCTTCCAAAGCACCTGGACGAGAAAGTAGCAAGGCTGCACCTCGCCAAGATCGGTGTTGAACTGGACGAACTGACTACCGAGCAGTCTGAGTATTTGGGCATACCGAAGGATGG
>JAJTCI010000042.1 GCA_021323155.1 Chitinophagaceae bacterium
ATTGGAACCGCGCCGTGTAAAAACAAATACGCTGTCATCTATGGTAACGGAAGGATAGTATTCCAGTTGAGGGCTATTGATATTGTCACCAAGATTCTTTGGTGCGAACACGTAGTTGTCTGCAGGGTGTTTCCCCGCGTAATCGAGTGCAAACTGGTAGCTCTTCTTGCGCGAGGTGGCCAACTGGATGCTTTTCTGACCGAGTTTGGTATTTGCCAGGTATTTGTCGATCGCAGTCATGGCCGCGGCAAAGTTGCCGGCGCCTGCAAGGCTTACAGAGTAAGGAAGCCAGGAGTATTTAAAATATCCTGTGTCTTTTGGTAATGCTTTTTCAAACTGGATGCGTGCGTTATTGTAATCCTTCAGTTCATTATACAGGGTGGCGAGGTCCAGGTAAGCATCGATATAGTAGCTGTCTGTTTCTATGGCTTTGTTCAGCAATTGGAGTGCTTTTTTCACATCACCGTCACGGTAGTGGCTGATCGCGTCTTCCTGTAGCTTTTTTGCTTTGGGATTTACTTTTGACGGGTCATAGGTTTGCGCCCCGGCAGAAAATGCAGCAAAAAACAATATCAGCCCTAAAAAATGCTTCATAGATTTCGAAAGTTCGTTAAACAGCAATGAACAGCAGTGTTAAAACGCATAGCCATCGGGTTTATTTCATTGGCCCCGCTACCCGCAAGATAGACTACCTGCTACCCTGGTATTTCGTTTAGGGAACGTTAATGTATTTGTGGATCTGCAGGCTTAATTCCCATTGCGGGTGCTGCTTGATATAATCCACAATTGCAGGTGTGACAGCAGCCCCCTTACTCCATTCGGGCTGCAGGTATAGTTTGCAGGCCGGGTCCACTTTAGCCGCATGTTCTTCTGCCCAATTAAAGTCGTCCATATTGTAGATGATGATCTTCAGTTCATGCGCCTGCGCCAGCACTTCCGGCAGCGGGGCCTTGAATTTTTTCGGCGACACACAGATCCAGTCCCAGGAGCCGGATAACTGTGAAGAACCGGAGGTTTCAATATTGGTTGCGAAACCAGCCCCGTGGAGTGCGCGCGTTAGTTCGGTAAGGTCATGCATCAGGGGCTCACCACCAGTGATCACGGCAAGGATGCCGTTGACCGTTGACCGTTGATCGTTGATCGCTGGTCGTTCACCTGTTACGGCTTGCATCGCCTGCTCAACGATCCCGTGGACGGGGACAGTGGGATGTGCCCCGGCGTCCCAGCTTTCTTTCACGTCGCACCAGAAGCAGCCCACATCGCAGCCGCCCAGCCTGATAAAATACGCGGCCTTTCCCTGGTGAAATCCTTCACCCTGTATGGTATAAAACGCTTCCATCACGGGAAGCTGATGAATGCCTGGTACTACTGTCATCTGTCAACTGTGATCTGTGTTCTGTTGAGGTGAGCCTGCATCGTATTTTTCAACAATCCCGCTATCGTCATCAGTCCGACACCACCCGGCACTGGTGTGATCGCTGATGTTTTCGGTGCAACCTCTTCATAAGCCACGTCGCCCTTTATACGGTATCCTTTTGGCGCGGCGCTGTCTTCGACACGGGTGATGCCTACATCGATCACCACGGCACCGTCCTTCACCATGTTATTTGTTACAAACCCCGGCCGTCCCAGGGCTGCGACAATGATGTCTGCCCGGGCACAGATGTCTTCCAGGTTTTTGGTATGCGAATGACAGATGGTAACGGTGCAATTGCCTTGTGGATGGTTGCTGCTGAGCAGGATGCTCATGGGGCGGCCAACGATGTTACTGCGGCCGATGACAACGGCGTGTTTTCCTTTGGTGTCAATATTAAAATGAGCCAGCATCAGCATGATGCCATAAGGTGTTGCCGGTATAAACGAAGGTAGTCCCTGCACCAGTTTGCCCGCGTTCACGGGGTGAAAGCCATCCACATCTTTTTCCGCGTCGATGCTTTCGATCACTCTCTGCTCTCTGATGTGTTTGGGAAGTGGCAACTGGACCAGGATACCGTCTACAGAATCATCTGCATTGAGGGTTTCGATCGCCTGGAGCAAGGTGGATTCGGATACGTCGTTGTCTAATCGCACCAGCGTAGATTCAAATCCTACTTCCTCGCAGGACCTTACTTTACTTGCCACATATGTTTCGCTGGCGCCGTCGTTCCCTACAAGGATAGCGGCGAGATGGGGTTTTTTATCCGAACCGAGCGATAAAACCTGTTGTTTCAATTGGTTTTTAATAGCCTGGGAGGCTTTTTTGCCATCAAGTATCACCATGGCGGCAAAGGTATTTTATTAGAGAATGGGGTATTTTCTTTTTTGTGCAGCAATTCAGGTTTTCACTTGTCTTTAGTAGGTAGCTGTTTAAGCAAATATTTAGCTTTTTTTAACGTTTTGTTTAAATCAGCTATATTTGAGTCATATTTTAAAACCTATATGCAAATGAGAAAAATCCTATCACTGCTTGCAGTGGTGCTGCTGACGTCTTTGGCAGCCACTGCGCAGACGCGAGAAATCTCCGGAAAAGTTACTGACGATCAGGGACAACCAGTTGAGGGAGCCTCTGTTCTTATCAAGGGCACCACAACAGGGGTTGCTGCTGACGGTCAAGGCGTATTCCGGATTTCAGCCAAGAACGGTGACGTACTCGTTATCACTGCTACCAATTTTGCCAGCAGGGAGTACACCATCACCCAATCCACTACCAACATCGACATCAGGCTCACCCGTGCAACGACGGTGATCGATGAAGTTGTTGTAACCGCCATGGGCCAGCGCCGGACAAGGAACCAGGTTCCTTACGCGGTGCAGCAGATCAATGGTGACGAGGTGGCTAAGACAAGAACCAACAACTTCGTTCAGAACCTGTCCGGAAAGATTTCCGGTCTTGAACTGCGCCAGGCAAATACAATGGGCGGTTCTACCAACGTGGTCATCAGGGGAGCGAAAACCATCAGCAGCAGCAACCAGCCGCTGTACGTGGTAGACGGCGTGCCAGTTGACAACTCCAATATGAAGTCTGGTAACCAGTCGACTGGTCGTGGAGGATATGATTATGGTAGCGCGATCGCTGACATTAACCCGGATGATATCGAATCGATCACTGTACTGAAAGGTGCGGCTTCTACCGCGCTCTACGGTTCAAGGGGAGGTAACGGTGTAATCCTTATCGCTACCAAGAGAGGTAAAAGAGGTTTAGGCATCACCATTAACTCCAGCATCGGTATCGGCACTTACGATAAGACAACCTTCGCTGAATACCAGAACGAATACGGCGGTGGATACGGTGCGTATTATGAGGATCCATCAGGCCGTTTCCTTTACAGGGATATCAACGGCGATGGTACTCCAGACCTCGTGGTTCCAGTGAGTGAAGATGCTTCTTATGGAGGCGCTTTCGATCCTGCCAAGATGGTATACCAGTGGGATGCATTCGACCCGGGATCACCAAATTTTGGCAAGCCACGCCCATGGGTAGCTGCTGCGAACGGTCCTGGCGAATTTTTCCAGACCGCGGTATCATCTAACCAGAGCATCATTTTGACCAACGGTACTGACAACGGTTCTTTCAAACTGGGTTATACCCGTACCGACGACAAAGGAATTCTGCCAAACAGTAAACTGTCCAAGAACATGTTCAACCTGGGTGGAACGTATAATGTTACCAACCAGTTGAATGTTGGTGCAAACGTTCAGTTCACACACCAGGCTGCAACAGGCCGTTACGGTACAGGTTACGACGACAAGAACCTGATGACCAATTTCCGCCAGTGGTGGCAGACCAACGTAGATGTGCTTGAGCAGAAAGAAGCATATATGCGTGAGAAGAAGAACGTAACCTGGAACTGGGCTGATCCTACGGATCTTACCCCGATCTATTGGGACAATCCATATTTCACCCGTTACGAGAACTACGAAACTGACAGCCGTAACCGTATGACCGGTTATATCACTGCCAGCTACAACCCACTGAAATGGCTGGGTGTAATGGGTAGGATATCACACGATACTTATGACGAGACACAGGAAGAAAGGCAGGCTGTTGGAAGTGTAACCACTTCTTCTTACGCCCGCAACAACCGTACTTTCCGTGAGACCAACTACGACCTGATGGCAACGCTTGACAGGGCTTTGTCCAGCGATCTGAACCTGAAAGTAATTGCAGGAACTAACCTCAGGAAGACAAAGGTTGAAAGCATCTACGCGGTAACCAACGGCGGATTGATCGTTGAAAGGATCTACTCACTCTCCAATTCCAAGAATGCACCGAACGCACCTGTTGAAGGTTTCTCACAGATCGACGTGTGGGGCAACTTCGTAGGAGCTACATTGAGCTATAAGGATTTCCTTACTCTTGATGGTAACTACAGGGTTGATAAATTCTCTACCCTGCCTAAGGGCAATGAAGCTTCCGGTTACGGTTCCGTTTCTGCAGGCCTGGTGTTCTCTAAATTGATCCCTGGCACACAATCATGGCTGAGCTATGGTAAACTGAGAGCGAACTACGCAACAGTTGGTAATGGTTCACCAAGTGCATATTCTACTGCTGATGCTTACACGATCGGAACACCGTTCGGCTCGTCACCAACAGTTACTGTTACCGGGACTGCGGCCAACGCGGAGCTGGTTCCTGAAAGGACCAAGAGCTACGAGTTTGGTCTTGAGGCAGCATTCTTAAAGAACAGGCTCGGCTTCGACATCACTTATTATAACGCGAAGACGTTTGACCAGATCTTCCAGGTACCGGTTTCTACTTCAACAGGATACAACGCCCGTTGGCTGAACGCCGGTAACGTAAGGAATAAAGGAGTTGAGTTAAGCCTTTACGGTACACCGGTTCAAACCAGGGATTTCACCTGGAACGTGAACCTGAACTGGACAAGGAACAGGAATAAAGTTGAAGAACTGTATCCTGGAATCGACAACCTGGTCCTGGGAACTTTCCAGGGTGGTGTTTCATTGAACGCTACGCTGGGCGAGCCTTTCGGAACGATCCGTGGACAGGACTTCATTTATACAAACGGTGAGCCTACCATCAACCAGACCACTGGTTATCCTTTGCGTACGACATCATCCAACATCGTTCTTGGGGACGCCAATCCTGACTGGATCGGTGGTATCAACAACGCGATGAAGTATAAGAATCTTTCTTTGAGCTTCCTCGTTGATGTTCGCCAGGGTGGTGATGTATTCTCACTCGACATGTATTATGGACTTGCGACAGGATTGTATCCTGAGACAGCTGGCCTGAACGACAAGGGCAACCCTGCAAGAAACTCTGTTGCTTCTGGTGGTGGAGTGATCCTGCCAGGTGTTGCACCTGATGGCAAGCCAAACGCGGTATATGCAGCCAATTCAAACTATGGATTGTTTGGATACGCGCGCCAGCCGAATAAAGCGTTCGTATACGATGCGAGCTTTGTAAAACTGAGAGAAGTTGTATTAAGTTATGCTTTACCGACCAGCATCTTTGGAAAAGTGAAGGCATTTAAAGGCATCGACCTGTCATTGATCGGCCGTAACCTTTGGATCATCCACAAGAACACGCCGTACTCAGATCCTGAAGAGATCATCAGCGCGGGCAACCTCCAGGGATACCAGAGCGGTGCTTATCCTGCAGTGAAGACATATACTTTCAATGTTAAACTCAGATTCTAAAAGCATAAAAGAAATTATCATGAAAAGAATATTAATAGCACTCACCCTTTTGCCCCTGCTCTTCGGAACAGCGTGTAAGCGGGATATAACGAGCATCAATGTGGACCCGAAGAATCCACAGATCGCCCCGGCCACGTCCTTTATCAGTAACGCGCAGAGAGCCGTTGCGAATACCATGACCTCTACCAACGTGAACGATAACATCTTCCGTTTGGTGATGCAGTACTGGCAGGAAACCACGTATACGGACGAAAGTAATTTCGACCTCAATACAAGGCAGATCCCAAGGCAACTTTGGAACTACCTGTACCGCGACGTGATCCGCGACCTGCGTGAAGCCAAGAAGCTCATCCCGGGCCAGATCAGTAATGCCACCGAGCAGAAGAATGCAATGGCCATCGCGGAAGTAACAGAGATATACTCCTGGTACTATCTCGTGACAACATTCGGTGACATCCCTTATTCCCAGGCGCTCGACGTTAATACGGCACAGCCTAAGTATGATAACCAGCAAACCGTTTACAATGACCTGCTTACCAGGCTTGACGCGGCAATCGCCAGTATCGTTACTACGGGTGCCAGCATCGGTGACGCAGACCTGATCTATGGTGGTGATATGGCGATGTGGAAGAAGTTTGCCAATTCGCTGAAGCTGAAAATGGGTATGACCATCGCTGACGCGGATAACGCGAAAGCAAAAACAACTGTTGAATCAGCAGTTGCTTCAGGCGTGTTCACATCAAGTGCTGACGACGCTACTTTCCATTTCCTGAGTGCTCCGCCGAACACCAACCCGGTTTGGGTTGACCTGGTTCAGAGTGGCCGTAAGGATTTCGTAGCTGCGAGCACTATCGTCAATAAGATGACATCATTGAACGACCCACGCAGGGATGATTATTTCACAGTTGACGCCGTTGGCGGATACTCTGGCGGTACGCCGGGTGCAAGCAGCAACTACTCAACCTTCTCTAAGCCGGATGAGGCGATTGCCGAGCCGGACGCTCCTGCCGACCTGTTAAGTTATGTAGAAGTTGAATTCTTCCTGGCTGAAGCAATCGAAAGAGGCTACGCTGTTGGTGGAACTGCTGCTACGCATTATAACAACGCCATCACTGCTTCTATCCTCGAGTGGGGTGGAACCGCTGCGGAAGCCGTTGCTTACCTCGCACAGCCTGCTGTGAACTATGCTACCGCTACCGGTACATATAAGCAGAAGATCGGCGAGCAAAAGTGGATCGCTTTGTATAACCGCGGATGGGATGCATGGATCGAGTGGAGAAGGCTGGATTATCCTGCACTGGTGAAACCACCAACTGCATTAACGGATATTCCTAAGCGTCTCACTTACCCGATCCCTGAGCAGAACCTGAACACAACCAACTATACCGCGGCCTCTTCGGCCATCGGTGGAGACCTGGTTACGACCAAGTTGTTCTGGGATAAGTTCTAAATTGAGCCTTACAAATAAAAAAAACCGCCGCAAGGCGGTTTTTTTGTTGCACCAACATTACTTTGTCTTATGAGCGAGTACACGAGTATTGGTAAGATCGTGGCAGCCTTTGGCCTGCAGGGGGAAATGGTACTGAAGCATGCCCTGGGTAAAAAGACCGCTTTAAATAAAGTGCAGGCCATTTTTATAGAGGAGACGGCGGGCAGTTATATCCCGTGGTTTGTGACCGGTTCAAAAGCAAGAACAGAGGATGAAATGCTTGTGACCCTGGAAGGGATCAAGAGCAAAGAAGACGCACGCCGGTTGACCAGAAAGAAAGTATGGTTAAAGACCGAAGACTTCAGAAGCCTGGCGGGAAAATCTTCACCAATCACCCTGCTGGGTTACCGTTTGATCACCGATGAAGACGAGGACCTGGGCCCGGTAGAGGAAGTGATCGAACAACCCCACCAGGTGTTACTCCGCATCACAGTTAACAATAACGAAGCGCTTATCCCGCTTCATGCAGAGAGCCTCGATAAGATCGATCACGATAAAAGGCAGGTACACGTGATACTGCCGGATGGGTTGCTGGATGTTTACCGGTAGAGAATAAGAAATAAGAAACAAAAAATAAGAAATAAGGAAGTCAGGGCATCAGCTTCATAACGACCTGATTCCCCCCGGTTGTTTTGCTGATCCTGTGTTCAGACTAATTTAATTCATCCGGTGGTACCGGGCACGTACTTTCCTTTCTACCTTAGCTTCCTGCAACAGCCCCAGCGATATATCGCCCACCTGGACCTGGACTCGTTCTTCGTGAGCGTAGAGGTATTGCATGAGCCTTCGCTCAAGGGGCAGCCGGTTATTGTGGGCGGGAGCCGGGAACGTGGCGTGGTAACCGCGTGTAGTTATGAAACAAGAAAGTTTGGCGTTCATTCAGCGATGCCGATGGCTACTGCGATGAAACTATGCCCGCAGGCGATCGTCCTCCGCGGCACACGTGGCGAGTATAGTCGTTATTCCAGGTGGGTCACTGATATCATTGCTGCCAAAGCGCCAAAGTTTGAGAAAGCCTCTATCGATGAATTCTATATCGATCTGACCGGGATGGATAAATTCTTTGATCCCTACCAGTGGACGATCGATTTGCGACAGGAGATCATCGACCAGACGCAGCTTCCTATATCATTTGCACTTGCATCCAATAAGTTCGTGGCCAAGGTGGCGACCGACCAGGCGAAGCCGAACGGATATATATTTATTCAGCCCGGCAAGGAAAAAGAATTCCTTGCACCGCTAACCGTGAACAAAATACCTGGTGTAGGAGATTCCACTTACCAGGTGCTAAAGGCGATGGGCATATCCACGATCGGTGACATCCTCAAGTTCAGCAAAGAAGAGCTCGAGGAGCAATTGGGTAAATGGGGCCCAGACCTTTGGGACAAAGCCTGCGGTGTGCACCATGGTGAAGTGCATGAATACCACGAAGCCAAATCGATCTCTACTGAAAATACATTCGGTGAGAACTCCTCCGATGTTGATTTTCTCCTGAGCCAACTGGTGCGTATGACGGAAAGAGTGGCATTCGAGCTCCGGCAGGATGAGAAACTGGCGGGATGTATCGCGGTGAAGATCCGCTACCCGAGTTTCGAGACGACTTCCAAACAGGTATCGATCGATTATACTTTCCGTGACGATGAACTGATACCAGTGGCGAAGGACCTCTTCCACAAACTATACAGGAAGGGACAGCCCGTACGACTGCTGGGTGTGCGCCTGTCCGAACTCGCCAGCCATGGAATGCAGGCCAGTCTCTTCGACGACGCGGAGAAAAAGGCCGACCTGTACAAAGCGATCGATTCCGTTAAGAACAAGTACGGAAGGGATTCATTGCTAAAAGCGAGGACCGTGAGAAAGCAGGACGAGGCAGCGGAAGACGATTGATTTCCCTCTTTCGTAAGGCGACTATTTCATGAAATACCTACTTTCATCCGGATTGCCTGCCCACCATTCTTCATCTTTTAAAATCTATTTTATGAGTTTACGATTGGGCGACACGGCGCCGAACTTTACCGCTTCTTCATCCGCAGGCACGATCAATTTCTATGAATACCTGGCCGATGGCTGGGGCGTGTTGTTCTCTCACCCCGCGGATTATACTCCTGTGTGCACCACCGAACTAGGCCGCACCGCATTACTAAAACAAGAATTTGACAAGCGAAATGTGAAAGTATTGGCCCTGAGTGTTGACCCGTTAGACAAACACAAGGGTTGGATCAAGGATATCAATGAAACACAAAACTGCTCGGTCGAGTTTCCCATCATTGCTGACGAAGACAAGACCGTCGCTAACCTGTATGGAATGATCCACCCCAACGCCTCTGAGACCTTTACCGTGCGTTCGTTGTTCATTATTGGTCCTGACAAAAAGGTGAAGCTGATGATCACTTATCCTGCGTCCACCGGTCGCAACTTCCACGAGGTGCTGCGCGTGATCGATTCGTTACAACTCACCGCGAACCATAGCGTGGCCACACCAGCCAATTGGAATGACGGCGAGGATGTGATCGTTGTGCCCGCGGTGAGTACGGAAGATGCGGTGAAGAAGTTTCCAAAGGGATTGAATATCGTAAAGCCCTACCTGCGTTACACACCCCAGCCGAATAAATAACAGGAGTGCATTGATTTCGCGGTAAATAACAGGCTGTTCAGTTCTTGAATTCCTGGGTGATCATCAGACCCCGCAGCCCGCCATCAAGAATGCCAATGCCTACGCGGCCGTATGACCTGTGCAGGATATTAGCTTTGTGCCCCGGGGAATTCATGAGACCGGTGTGGCAAATGCGGAGGGTGGGTCCCAGCGCCAGATTCTCTCCCGTAATGAGGAATGGTATGCCGGCTCTTCTTACGCGGTCGGATGGGGTTAAGCTATCGGGCGACACGTGCGCGAAATAGCCTTTGGTGAACATATCGTGGGAATGTGCCCTCGCCACCAGCGTTAAAGCCGTGTCAGCAGCCAATGGATGTAATCCCGCGCTTGTTCTTTCCTGGTTCACCATTGCCAGCATTTCTGCTTCCAGGTCGGGGCGTGGCTCGCTATTCGCGACGGTGAAATTGAGTTTGACCACTTCATTCGATTCGATGGTCATTTTTGTCATTGACCGGCGGATCGCCTCGTCGAATACCGGGGAGAGTTGTTCATCCAGCCAGGCCACCTGGTTGCCGAATTCATTGGCCATCCGGCTTTCTCGGGCGGAGGCGGACAAGCCATCGGACAAGGGTAGCACCAGGAGGAACGCGGATATAATGATCGCATATACGCAACCGTTCACGGTTCCGGGGATGACGCCGAGTGCCTTGTTTGCAGTAGTGTGATGGGAGGTAGGGTGGGCCTTACGGAGTACGGCATTCACCGCCATCGAGAAAAGTATTCGAAATACGATCAGTACCAGGAGGAATGAAAGCGGCATGATCCATACCCCCAGTTGCGGCACCAGCCGTTGCAACATGGCTGCCAGGTAAGGGTACAGGAAGAAAGCGGCCGCAAGGCTACCCAGCCAGCTAACCAGTTCGAGCGATCCTAAGATAAAGCCCCGGTGGAATCCTCTCCATGCCGCAAATAAAATGACAAGGATGAGCAGGACATCGATCCAATTCATGAGACATGTTTAACAAAAAATGTGCTGTGTTAGCCGCGCCGGGTCGCCTTATAGTGAATGCGACGGGGTCATTAAAGGCCTAAGTGGCTGGGGTAAACAATATTGCGGAATTCCTTCCCGAAACAGAAGTCTTGCTTTCGTTGTCCCAATGTTTTCCAGCCTGCCACAGAACCGCATATTATTTGATGTAGTAATAGCCTTCTTTAACTACTAAATGATAATTTATGGCAGACACAAACCGTAACCAGTGGGAGGAGCGCTCCCGAAAAGGCTGGCAGCAAGACAGCCGGAACCAGGACGACCGTAGTCGCGATGACTACAGCAGTAACTATGGAAACAATGCCGGCGAAAGTAAGTACGGCGGCACCGGCTTCAGGTCGGATTACGAAGGCAATACGCCATATGGCAATAACTACAGTGGGAATAACTATAGTGACAGTAACAGTTATATGAGCCGGGACAATGAGCGCCGGGATGATTACTCCAACCTGGACCGTAACCGGCAACGTTCTTCCAATATGGGCAGCGGATATGATCCGTATAATTCAGGA
>JAJTCI010000297.1 GCA_021323155.1 Chitinophagaceae bacterium
CGCCTACAGTGAAATGAGCATTGGACGTGTGGTGACCTCGCCGAAATATCGCAGGAATGGAACGGGCAGGCTATTGATGCAGGAATCCATCCGGCAATGCCATGACCTCTTCGGCGCGGGACCGATCAGGATCGGGGCCCAGTTATACCTTAAGAATTTCTACGAATCATTCGGTTTCGTCCAGGACGGGGAAGGTTACCTGGAAGACGGCATTCCGCATATCTACATGGTACGGTCTTAATCACAATAAGAAAGCAGTTCACGTACCTGGTCTACGATACTTCCATAACGAACCGGTTTTATCACGACCGGCACGCCATGCCTGGCAAAAAAACTATTGGACGTTTCCAGCGCCGATGTAGTAAAGACGACTACCGGGATATTGAGCAGATCCGTATCTTTTTTGATCTCGGTAAGGGTCTGTTCACCATCCATCAGCGGCATATTCAGATCAAGGATCACGAGGCAGGGCTTTTGCCCGATGGCTTTCAGCTGCTCAAGGATGTACATGCCTTTAATACCGTTGTCGCCATTGATCACTTTAAAAGAAGAATCGACGTCCTTTATTGCATTGGTAAGTAACTCCCTGTCATCCGGATCGTCGTCGAGGCAAACAATTATCTTTTGTTCCGACATATAGTGCTAAAGATATTGCATTTATGCATTTCCAGCCGTGCTGGTTACAAACCTCGTCGCAAATGACCCGTTCGATAGCCGCTTCGCTCATTTAAGTTCGATCGCCAGGAACTTCGCCGTGTGGCTTTTTTTGTTGCCGACCATTTCTTCCGGGGTCCCTTCGAACAAAATCTCTCCGCCCCCGTCCCCACCTTCCGGTCCAAGATCGATGAGGTGGTCTGCTACTTTGATCACGTCAAGGTTGTGCTCTATCACCAGCACCGAGTTTCCGCGGTCCACCAACTTCGTTAACACCTCCAGCAAATGCTGTATATCCTGGAAATGGAGACCCGTGGTAGGCTCGTCAAGAATATAAAAAGTCTTCCCCGTGTCTTTTTTACCGAGCTCCGTTGCCAGTTTGACACGCTGTGCCTCGCCCCCGCTTAACGTCACGGCACTTTGTCCCAGCGTGATATAACCCAGGCCCACATCCTGCAGCACTTTTATTTTCCGGTACAGGTAATGAACCGGCTGGAAAAATTCGCTGGCCTCATCAACAGTCATATTCAAAACATCACTGATCGATTTGCCCTTGTACCGGATCTCGAGCGTCTCCCTGTTGTATCGTTTGCCATTGCATTTTTCACAATGCACATAAACGTCCGGCAGGAAATTCATTTCGATTACACGAAGCCCGCCACCTTCGCAGAGGTCACAGCGACCGGTCTTTACATTGAATGAAAATCTTCCGGCGTTATACCCCCTGATCTTCGCCTCGGGCACAGATGCGAACAAGGTCCTGATCTCCGTAAAAAATCCGCAATACGTAGCGGGGTTGCTCCGGGGCGTCCGGCCAATCGGCGACTGGTCGATCTCGATCACCTTGTCGATGTGCTCAAGGCCGGCCACCGACTTATATTGCATACAGGGATACTTGCTATTGTAACAATGTTTCGAAAGAATCGGGTATAACGTCTCATTGATCAACGTGCTCTTTCCGCTACCGCTTACACCAGTCACCACGATGAGTTTCCCTAAAGGAAACTTCACTGATACATTTTTTAAGTTATTGCCTGCTGCGCCCTTCAGCTCCAGGAATTTCCCACTTCCTGCGCGTCGCTCCCCCGGCACCGCGATCTTCTTGTCACCGTTGAGGTATTGCGCGGTCTCGCTATTACTGCTGAGTACTTCTGCCGGGGTGCCAGCCGCAACGATCCGCCCACCGTGTTTGCCTGCCTTCGGACCTATGTCTACCAGGTGATCAGCTGCCAGCATAATATCCTTATCATGTTCTACCACCAATACGCTGTTTCCAATATTGCGCAGATTCTTTAACGCGTCGATCAGTCGATGGTTATCCCGCTGGTGAAGCCCGATCGACGGCTCGTCCAGTATATACGTGATCCCCTGCAACTGCGAACCGATCTGCGTCGCCAAGCGGATGCGTTGAGACTCGCCGCCACTCAAAGTCCGTGAAGGCCGGTTTAGCGACAAATAGGTCAGCCCGACATTCAGCAGGAATTGAAGCCTTTCCCTGATCTCTTTCAATACGTCTTTCGCGATAGCCTGTTGCTTTGTATTCAGTTTCTCCTCCACCGTGCTGAACCATAGCATGAGTTTATCAAGGTTCATGTCGCTCAATTCAGAAATATTCCGCTCGCCAACTTTGAACCAAAGGCTTTCTTTTTTGAGCCTTGCTCCACCACAGGCCGGGCAGCTTTTAAGCTCCATGTATTTCTCCGCCCATTCCCGCAAGCTATCACTGCTATTACTCCCCGTAAACCACCGGCGCAGCATTGGTATGATACCTTCAAATTCGTTTTCATAAACGGCCGAAGGATCCTCTTCGACGAATTCGTCGGCTTCTTCCATTTCACCGGCTTCGTTGCCGTACAAAAGGATGTTGATCCCTTTTGAAGATATATCAGCGATGGGCTTATCAAGGCTGATCTTATTCTTTTTGCACAGCTGTGCTACATGCTGGTACATCGCTGCCTCCCGCTCTTCTCCGAGCGGTGCAACGCCCCCTTCTTTAATACTGAGCGAGCGGTCAGGTAAAATGGCTTCGACACTGGCGGTATACACGGCACCCAGACCTTTGCAGGAAGGACAAGCGCCATAGGGCGAATTGAATGAGAAACTATTGGGTGATGGTTCTTCGTAACTGATGCCAGTGTCCTCGCACATGAGTTGTTTGCTATACTGTACAACCTTTTCAATATCGTTCACCTGCAGGAACATCAGATCTTTTCCCACACGAAGGGTTTGTTGCACACTCTGGCTTAGCCGAACTTTCATATCCGACGATACGGCAAGCCTGTCAACGACCACTTCAATATCATGGATCTTGTAACGGTCGACCTGCATCTTCGGCATGATATCTTTCACTTCACCGTCCACGCGAACCTTTAAAAATCCCTTCTTTC
>JAJTCI010000043.1 GCA_021323155.1 Chitinophagaceae bacterium
ATCATACCTTCCATATTCTTGGAAACGATCTGCTCGAAGAACGCCTCGCCATCCGCCTCCACGTGATCACAATAACGAATCACGTCCGTGCCGGGCAATACCTTCCGGAGAATTTCCTTTCGCTGCTCCAAAGGGAGACCTGTGAGATCTTTGCCCTTGTATTCCAAAATATCGAACACATAATAAATGATTGGCAGGTGGGTGTTTTCCGAATAGAGCTGGAGCTTCTGGAAGTCGGGCTGCCCGGATTCATTGAAAACGACGATCTCTCCATCAAGGACCATCTTGTCCCGTATCGAACTGAGTGCGTCGTAAATGACTTCATATTTCGCGGCAAATGACAACCCGTTCCGCGAATAAAATCTAACACCGTCTTTCCCTGTCTCCGCCACCGCGCGGTAGCCATCCCATTTCAATTCAAACACCCAGTCTTCACTGCTGAATGGCTTATCGGCAGGCTTTGCAAACATCGGTGTAATAAAATGGTGTAACTTTTTTTCAACGGGTCCGCTTACCAGGGACTTTTTTTTTACCGCCTTTACCGGTGTGCTGCTGGCTTTAGCAGGAGGTTTGCGCGTGGGAGATTTTTTCGCGGCTTTCGCTTTCACCGCCAGCGTCACTTTGGATTTTGGATCGGTGAGTTTCTCCGCGTCGAATGCTTTATTCACGGCGTATTCATCCCGGTGTTTGATCAGCAACCAGGAGTTATCATCAGTGTTCTTGATCCTGACCAGCGCGAACTCTCCCTTTAGCTTTTTTCCATGTAAGACAATCTTCAGAGAACCTTTACGCAGGTCGGCAAGAAGTTTTTTCTCGCCTGTTTTCCGGTTATCGTCCTCGATATGCTCGTAGGTGCCTTCATCCCAAATCTCCACCACACCCGCGCCATAGTTCCCTTCTGGTATAACACCTTCAAAGGTTCGGTAACTAAAAGGGTGATCCTCTACCATCATCGCGAGCCTCTTGTCCTTAGGGTTCAGCGAAGGACCCTTGGGAACCGCCCAGCTTTTGAGTACGCCTTCCATTTCCAGGCGAAAATCATAATGAAGGCGCGAGGCGGCGTGGCGCTGGATCACAAACTTTAAAGCCCCCTTTCCCGAAGCCTTCTTGGCGCCGGGCTCCGGTGTTTCAGAAAACTTACGTTTCTGTTTATACTTGGTAAGACTCATACTCAGGAGGCTTTTTTACGACGCATACTGATGCTCTGTTTTAACTGGGCCACGATGTCGTCGGATTGGTGATGCACCACTTTCATTTTGGGCGCCGTCACCTTTTTGCCTTTTGCTTTTGCTTCAATCAGCTTCATCAGTTCATCAGAGTAGGTATCCCTGTATTCTTCTATCTCGAAGGGTGCAGAGAGTTGCTTGATCAGTTCCTCGGCCATCTTTACTTCGGCCGGCTTGAGGTGTACTCCTTTTGCCGTAGGCAGGTTGAGGTCGGAGAATTCGCGGATCTCCTGTGCAAAACGTATGCGGTTCAGAACCACTACATCTTCATGTGGCTTAATGATACCCAGCAGTTGCTTGCTGCGCAAAACAAAGGTTCCGAGTCCTACCATCCCGGTTTTCTTCAGCGCCTCCCTTAACAAGGCATAGGCTTTTTCCCCCGACTTCTGGGGCTCCAGATAATAGGGCGCCTCGTAGTACATGCTGTCTACCTCTTCCTGTTTTACAAACTGCGTGATCTCGAGGATCTTGGTCTTTTCCGGACTCGCTTTCTTGAAATCATCATCACTCAATACCACATATTTTCCTTCGAAATCGTAGGCCTTTACAATGTTCTCCCATTGTACTTCCTTGCCGGTATTTTCGTTGACACGTTTGAAGCGGATCTTCGCGTGGTCTTTTTTATCCAGCATGTCGAGGCTGATGCCACTGTCTTCCGTAGCGCTGTAAATTTTCACCGGTATGTTCACCAACCCGAAGCCGATAGCTCCTGTCCATATAGCTCTCATATAATTCGTTTTAAACAGTTTCTTTCTCCAGCAGTTCCAGCAGCATTTCCTCGCAGGCGGTTAATTCATCCCCCGCAGCGGCTTTGCCCTTCAAATCTTCCAAATACCTTTCCAGTTTGGTGTTTTCGTAGGTGCTGAGTACAACCGGGTGGATATAGTGCTTCTTACACACGGTTCTTGTATTCCCAAGGCATTGTGCAACAACATCGATCGCCTGCACAAGGTTTCGTTTCATTTCTGCCTGCGATCTATACATACCGATCTCGCTAAGCGACAGCAGGCATTGCACCGATCCGGTCCAGGTACGGAAATCTTTGCTCGTAAAGTCCCCGCAGGATATTTCCCTGATGTAGTCATTCACTTCGCCTGAATCTATCGACTGGGCATTCCCGTCCGTATTGTAATACTGGAAGAGTTCCTTACCGGGAATATCGCGACACTGTTTCACAATATTCGCCAGCCGCCGGCTCTTGAGGGAGATGTCATGATAGACACCTTTTTTCCCTTTAAAACTAAATCGCAGCGTTCCCCCATCGATCGTCACATGCTTATCTTTCATTGTGCTCAGGCCAAAAGATCCGTAGAGTTTCTCGTAGAATGAGCTACCGATGCGAATGCTGGTCTTATCCATTATACTTACTATTGCTGCCAGTACTTTTTCTTTTGGCAACCCTGTTTTGGCAAGATCTTTCTGCAAACGTTCGCGAACCAGGGGCAGACATTTGCCGAACTCAAGGAGGCGATAGTATTTCGTTTCATTCCGAAGCGCATTCCATAAAGGGTGGTACTTGTATTGCTTTCTTCCGCGCACATCCTGTCCCGTTACCTGTATATGGCCGTTATCGTACCGGCAAATCCAAACGTTTTCCCAGGCTGGCGGTATCACGAGCCTACGGATCCTTTCAAGCGTATCGGCGTCACTCACTTTTTTCCCATCATACAAATAATCGAATGCCTTTCCTTTTTTTACACGTGTGATCCCTTTGTCAGTATCACTCACGTATCGCAGTCGTACAGCTGCCGCGCTGGCGCGATGATCGTTGAGAAGCTTCGCCATCTTCGCGGGCCTGATCTTTATTTCCGTATCTGCGTGAACTATTACCATCTTGTTATTTAAATTTCAAACACTGCTCATTACCCGTTGACGATCTCGCCACCATTTGGATGCAATACCTGTCCCGTCATATAATTCGCATCATCACTTGCCAGGAAAAGAAAACATGGCGCCACTTCGTTTGGCTCTCCCGCGCGCTTCATCGGCACGTCTGAGCCGAACTGTGCTACTTTTTTCTTATCGAACGTGGAAGTGATCAACGGTGTCCAAATGGGACCGGGCGCCACACCGTTCACCCGAATGCCTTTCTCTACGAGGTTAGCGGCAAGGCTCCGTGTGAAAGAGACGATGGCGCCCTTAGTAGATGCGTAATCGATCAGCGCTGCACTGCCCCGGTAAGCGGTCACCGAGGTAGTGTTAATGATCGCAGCGCCGGCCTGCAGGTGTTTCAACGCGTATTTGCTCATCCAGAAATAAGAGTAGAAGTTGGAAGAAAAGGTGCGGACCAGTTGTTCCGTCGTTATATCTTCAAGCGATTTCTGCTCCCAGTGTAAGGCAGCGTTATTCACCAGTATGTCGATACCTCCCAGCTTCTTTGCGGCGCCATCTACGACACGGCGGCAGGTAGCTTCTTTGGAAAGGTCGCCGGGGAATAAGTAACATTTTCTTCCAAACGCCTCCACTTCCGCCTTCGTGGCTTTCGCATCTTCGGTTTCATTCAGATAACTGATGGCAACGTTCGCTCCTTCTTTGGCAAAAAGTATGGCCACTGCTTTACCGATGCCGCTATCGCCGCCCGTGATGAGGGCGTTCTTGCCCTTTAGCTTACCCATAAAGTCCGGCATCGGTGCGGATTCAGGAAGCGGGTCCATAGTTAGCTCTTTTCCGGGCCTGCGTTGCGACTGCGGTTTCCTCAAATTCTTTTTTGGGTTTGCTTTTTGCATATATCCGGTATTTTAGTACAGTCAAGAAAACATCATACCACACAGGAAATCATTGTTTCCGGGCTTCCTGAGGAAGAAAATACCCAATGGATAAAGAAAAAAAGGTGACGGGAGGAAAAGCAGAGATTGCAAAGAAAGCGATACCCGTTGACGCCACAGATGCATTGCAACGTTTCGCGGCACATATCCATACCCGTTGCCTGGACGAGTTTATTTTGAAAGAGATCGATATTTTCCGTTCGTCCAACATCCCGATGCTCGCATATATTGATCATTTGAGTGACGCCGAGCAATTCGAAATCGCTAAAAGGAGCGGGCTCCGGTTCCTCCGGGCGCTGGAGGAGGATACTTATGGGGAACTGATCATGGACAACTTCAAACGCTGGGACAATAACCAGATCAAATTCATTTCGAAAGAGCATGTTTCCCTGGAGGATATCCTCCTGATCAATTCAGGTCAAAAGCTGGCACTTTTCCATTTCATTCCCGAGTTTACGAAGGAGCCGACAGAGACGATCCAGATCGTCACGAAACTGGAAAACATCTACCGCAAGGCCCAGGTATCGGCCGTTGCGATGCTGGAACAATCGAGAAAACAGCAGGAACAACGGTATATCGAAAGCGAAGCGCGCTACAGGGATCTGTTCGATAATGCAAGCGATATGATCCATATTGTTACGCCGGAAGGAAAGATATTATACGTTAACAACGCGTGGAAGCGGACACTGGGCTATTCAGAGGCGGAGCTAGAAGGGGAATCGATCTATTTCTATGTCTGCTCCCGGGACCGTGAACGGTTTCGCAATTACCGGAATAACGTACTGGAGAAGGGGGTTGCAGATGATCCGCTCATGATCAGTTTCATGTCGAAAGACAACCGCGAGATCATTACGGAGGGCGTTGTCTCTGCAAGGATGAAAGACGGTAAAGCGGAATACACCCGTGGAATTTTCAGGGATGTGACCCGAAGGGTTCAAAATGAAGAAAAACTCCAGTACTACACACAGGAAGTATTGGAAAGAGAAGAGAAAATAAAACAGCTGATCCAAAACGCGCCCGATGCGATCATTGTGATCAACGAGGAAGGAAACATTAATGTCTGGAATCCAAAAGCAGAGCAGATATTCGGTTGGAAAGCAGATGAAGTACTGGGCAGTTTGCTTTCGGACGCGATCATCCCGGAACAATACCGGGAGGCACACACGCAGGGCATGAAGCGCCTGCTGGCCACCGGCGAGGCCAGGGTGCTGAACAAAACCATCGAAGTGACGGCGCGCAGGAAGGATGCTTCCGAATTTTATGTGTCGCTCACAATCTCTCGGGCCACCCTGCCCCAAGGGTCATTATTCATCGCTTTCCTGCGTGATATTTCAGCAGACAAACAAAAAGAGATCGAACTGGAGCAGCACCGGGTTGAACTGGAGCGTACAAACAGTGAACTGGAACAGTACGCATGGGTAGCATCGCATGACCTGAAAGAACCGCTGAGGAAGATCCGCACCTTCAGCGACCTGTTGTTAACCCAGGCAACCGATCAACTACCCGCGGAAATGACCAACCGTATCAGAAAGATCAGTGAGTCGGCAGAACGCATGGACGAACTGATCGAAGCGATCCTGTTGTATTCGCACAGTTCGGCTGACCAGGCGTTCGTTGATGTGGACCTTAACGAGGTGCTGCAGGAGGTGCTCGCAGACCTGGAAGTGACTATAAGCAACACCAATGGCATTGTTCAAGCGGGCCAGTTACCAGTTGTATCCGGCATCCGTTTCCAGTTAAGGCAGTTATTCCAGAACCTGATAGGAAATGGATTGAAGTATCACCGGGCGGGTGTAAATCCTGTTATCAACATCAGCTGCACAAAAGAAAAAGATACTTACAGGATCACGGTGCAGGATAACGGCATCGGCTTTAAAACGGAGTTCGTGGGCAAGATATTCCAGGTGTTCCAGCGACTTGTACCCAGGACGGAGTACGAGGGTACGGGTATTGGCCTGGCACTTTGTAAAAAGATCGTGGAGAACCACGGGGGCAGCATTGAAGCGACCAGTGAAGAAGGCCGGGGATCTTCGTTCCAGGTGGTGTTGCCGGTCATTTCGCCCGCCTGAGTTTCTCCTCATTCCACTCCTCAAGGCTCATTTCAAACCTTGTCTCACCACCGGAAGTCAACCCGGTTTCCCGCCATCCTGCCAGGTGATAAAATCTTTCCGCCCGGGTACCCGGTGACGTACTCAGCCAAACGTGTTCCTTTCCACGGGAGAAATACCAGTCCAGCATCATATCGTGCAGGTGTTTGCCAATTCCCATTCCTTCAAAATCCGGGTGGACGAACAATGCCCAGATATTATTATCCCGGAGGTCCGCGATCGCAAACCCAGTGATGGTACCGCCTGCATCACATACCCACCCTTTGCCGCGTTGACAAATAAATTCTTCGCAATCACTGTCCGTGACCCGCGAAGGGTCTGAAAGTACGTTTTCCTTGACGGCATTACGTACCAGTTGAATTCCCGGAATATCCGCTAGCTCCGCCTCCCTGAAGTACATCATACGTTGGCGCCTTCTTTGTTGTATTTGTTGCGGTATTCCAGCGGCGAGATACCGGTGATCTTTTTGAAAGTGCTCCGGAAGGCTTTAATGTCGGAATATCCTACTTTGTACATAACCTCGTTTACATTGTCGCGTGTTGATTCCAGTGTTTTCTTTGCCGCTTCTATTTTAACCCGCTGCATGTATTCCACGATAGTATTGGAGGTGGCTTTTTTAAATCGCCGCTCCAGGTTCCTCCTTCCTACAGCGAACATACTGGCGAGTTGGTCCACCGTAATCCGTTCGGTGAAATTCTGTTCGATGAATTCCTGCGCTTTCTTGACCGGCTCATCTTCGTGCGCTTTTTGCCCCTGGAAAATAATAAAAGGCGACTGGCTGTGCCGGTCGATGTCTATCATAAATGCCTTGGCGATGAGGATGGCCACATCACGGCCCGCATATTTTTCCACCAGGTAGACAACCAGGTTCGTGTAGGAATACGCGCCACCGCTGGTATAGATGCCAGCGTCTTCCGTAAGGATCTTGTCATCTACCAGGTTGGCGTTAGGGAACATCGTCCTGAATTCATTGGCGAATCGCCAGTGAGTAGCGCAGCGCCGCCCATTCAGCAGGCCGGTTGAGGCCAGAAAGAAAGTACCTATACAAAAGCTGGCGATCTCCGCACCGAGTTTGAATTGTTGCAGTATCCATGGCCCGAAAGCTTTGTTCAGTTCAATGGCTTTCCGCTGGTCGCCCATCATAGCAGGTATCACAATCAAATCGGTTTTGTGTACGTCGCTGATCATGATATCAGGCGTGATCTTAAACAGCCCATTGCGCTGGCTTACTTCCCCGCCGGCACCAACCAGTTGTACTTTGAACAAGGGTGGTTTGCCCATCGCCTCGCAAACGCCATTGGCCTCCGAAAAGATCTGGTGCGTACCCTCAATATTGGTTACGCTGCAGTGCCCAAAGGGAACGATGATGGAGATGTGTTTCATACCCCGAAGATACCTAGAGTTGTTGTCGTAATCAACACCTGAAAATGCCGTTTTACCACCCCATTCGAACAGATCTTAGCCGGCACCTTTGTGTTGGAAATAAATCAACAGTGATCGAAGTATTTAAAACGGATGTGCAGACCACTTACGACGCCGGGGGGCTGTTGGAGCTGCTGAACGCCCGATTCCCGGGCAATAAGGTTAATTTCGACCTGCACGATTGTGATAATATCCTTCGGATAGAAGGCTTGCAATATTCACCGGAAGATGTGATCTTCTTAATGAAACAGCAAGGATTTCATTGCGAAATCCTGAGCCATTAATTAAACCAAATAACCATTTCCTAAAATCAGAACCAATGGCAACAAAAATCTTCGTCAACCTGCCTGTCCGTGACCTTGACAAATCGATGGCGTTCTTTAAGCAACTTGGTTACTCGTTCAACCCACAATTCACAGATGCCAACGCGGGTTGCCTGGTAATATCAGAAGATATTTACGCGATGTTACTGACAGAGTCCCGCTTCAAAGACTTCCTTTCAAAGGGAAAGACCGTGAGTGACGCAACAAAGACCACGGAAGTGCTACTGGCGCTATCCTGCGACAGTAAGGAAGAAGTGCATCGCCTGGCAGACGCCGCAATAAAAGCAGGCGGAAGCGAGGCGCGCGCGCCCGAAGACCACGGGTTCATGTTTGCCCGGAGTTTCCATGACCTGGATGGACACGTATGGGAAGTATTCTGGATGGACCCCTCCCATGTTATGCCTCAACAATAAAAACATTTTATATGGCCAGGATAAATCCTTACCTGATCTTTAATGGTAATACAGAAGAAGCGTTCAATTTCTACAAGTCAGTTTTCGGGGGTGAGTTCGAGGGTATCATGCGATTCGGGGACTCGCCGGAGAAAGACAAGGTCACTCCGGGCTACGAAGACAAGATCCTCCACGTGGCTTTGCCTGTGGGAGATACGTTGCTGATGGGGTCGGACCCTCCCGACAAATGGCACGACACGGTAAAGGCGGGCAACAACATTAACCTGTCGTACACCGCATCCAGCGAGGCGGAAGTGGACGAGAAATTCAAAGCGCTGTCTGAAGGGGGAACCGTTTTTATGCCAGTGGGAAAAACGTTCTGGGGATCGTACTTCGGGATGTTGCGCGACAAGTTCGGTATCCAGTGGATGCTGAGCTACGATTACAAATAGCTGGCAGGTCCCGTCAGTGAAAACCAAGAACATGAAAAAAAAGATCAATGGAGTACCTGACTGGACCGACGTGGTACTGACGAGGCTCTTTAATGCCTCCAGGCAGGAGTTATTCCGCGCGTGGACCGATGAAGCGGAAGTTGCGCAGTGGTGGGGGCCCCATGGTTTTACTAACCCGGTCTGCAACTGGAGCGCCCGTCCACTGGGCGCTATTTATATAGACATGACCGCGCCAGACGGGGTGGTCTTCCCTATGACAGGCGTGTTCCATGAGCTTGCACCACCCGAGCGCGTGGTATTTACCAGTCGCGCTTTCGAGTCGGAACCGGGTAGCCCGCAGCTTGAAGTACTGAATACCGTGATCTTTACAGAAGTGAACGGGAGAACCAAGCTAACCCTGGAAGCTACGGTAATGAAGGCCGCGCCTGGAGTGGCCGAGTCATTAGAGGGTATGCATGAAGGCTGGCAACAAAGCCTCGATAAACTAGACAAACACATTCAACGAATCCATAAACAATAATCATCATGGCCAATCGAATCATACAATATTCCCCCCTGGACTGCAACATCGGGACACTGTTATTAAGACTGATCTTCGGAGGAATGTTCGCCTACTTCGGGTACCAGAAACTGGTAAACTACGATGATATCCTCAAGATATTCGGAGACCCCATCGGTATTGGAACAGCGCTCTCCCTGCAACTGGTGATATTCGCGGAATTCTTTTGCGCCATCTTCATAGTAGCCGGATTCCTTACCCGCCTGAGCGTGATCCCGATCTTCATCACAATGGTAGTCGCCTACTTCGTCGCACACGGGAAAGACAGCTTCCAGGTAAGCCACAGCGCCTTCTCCTACATGGTCTTTTGCCTACCAGTGTTCGTTCTTGGCAGTGGGAAATACTCGGTGGACTACCTCCTGTTCGGGAGAAAACAAGCAGTTCTCCCAAGGGAAAAAGCCAGATCTACGGTTCAGAGGCAGCCTTAGCGCTTCACGAACAAGCCGGGAAAACGCTGAAAAACCCTCGTCGATCAGCCAATGAATACTGTCATTTCCCCCAATGAAACTATCCCGCGGCGCGCGTCATTCACGCTCTATCCACATGTATGAATAACTTGTTTATCATTTTTCATCCAAATATGTGAAGGATATGTATCTTACTGCCCTGTAAGCCCCCGTACAGAGGGAAAACAGAAGTTTATTTATTAACTCTTTAAATTTTTAATGTTATGGCAAAAGCAAAGAAAGCTGCAAAAAAAGCCGCGAAAAAAGCAGCTCCTAAAAAAGCTGCCAAAAAAGCTGCTCCTAAAAAAGCCGCGAAAAAAGCTGCTCCGAAGAAAGCTGCTAAGAAAGCCGCTCCGAAGAAGAAATCTGCTAGGAAACCAAATGCAGCCTTCATGGCTCCACTCACACCAAGCGCAACACTTGCTGAAGTGATCGGTAGCAAACCAGTACCAAGAACAGAAGTGGTTAAGAAGATCTGGGATTACATCAAGAAGAATAATCTACAGGATAAGAAGAACAGGAGAAACATCAACGCGGACGGAAAACTTCGTCCATTGTTTGGTAAAGAGCAGATCTCTATGTTTGATCTTGCCAAGATCGTAAATAAGCACGTGAAGTAAGACACGACTTATTTCCCAACATATAAAAGCCCTGCAGCCCGCTGCGGGGCTTTTCTTTTACTATTACCTATTTGTTTTCCATCTTTTCAAAGAACCAGGCGTTACAATATATGGGCACTACACCCGGGCAGTTTCCAGTTCATGTAAGAAGATGTAAGAAGTGGGCGGAATTATTCCTGTTTGTGCCAGTTTATGTAAGAAGATGTCAGTTCGTGTAAGAAGATGTTAGTTTATGTAAGTTCATGTAAGTAGATGTCAGAAGATGTATGGTTTAGGGGTATGTGGATAAGTCGAGTAACATCGAGGCAAGTACGAGGCAAGTACGGGGCAAGTACGGGGAAAGGGTGGAGGAAGGTTGCAGGAAGCAAGTAACAGGCGGCAGGCAGCAGGCGTTAGGTGACAGGTGAAACCCGCCCGACATCGTTGTTCGGGCAGGGTTGCAGGGGTAGTGGGCTGGCACAGTTTTGATGGTGCAATGGTCATGGCTAATTTGAAAAAGGTTCTCAGTAATAACGGCTTGCTACTGGTGTTCGGGATACTTTTTCTCTTATCACTCATCCTGCAAGCGTATACCGGCTGGAAAGAATACAGTACAGAACTCGAAGAATACGGGCAGGCAATCTCGCTACAGGGATATCTCGGCAGCGGGCATTTTATCCAGGCCACATTCGAGAATTGGGAAAGCGAATTCCTGCAGATGGCGCTGTTCGTAGTGTTCACGATCTTCTTAAGACAGAAAGGTTCTTCAGAGTCCAAGGGATTCGATGGACCTGAACCGGTGGACCGCAAGCCACGCAAAAGAAAGGATGCGCCCTGGCCAGTGCACCGGGGTGGGTGGATACTTGAA
>JAJTCI010000298.1 GCA_021323155.1 Chitinophagaceae bacterium
ACTTCAGTTCAATAGCCTGAGCAAGCCATTCATCGTACTGACCGAAATATTCTTCTCAATCATCGGCGTGTTGCTTGGTTATGCCATTACCGGTATGACCATGCCAACTATTATGGTCGGTGTAGGAATTGTAGGCCTTGCAGGTATCGTGATCAAGAACGGTATCCTGTTGATCGAGTTCACGGATGAATTACGAAGCCGTGGATATAAGATCAGGGAGGCGGCTATCCAGGCGGGCAAGATCCGGATCATCCCGGTTTTGCTGACCGCGGTGGCTACGATCCTTGGACTCCTGCCGTTGGCGGTTGGGTTTAATATCGACTTCGTTTCATTCTTTCAAACCCTCAACCCCAAAATATTCTTTGGCGGCGACAGCGTGGTGTTTTGGGGACCGCTTAGCTGGACGATCATATTCGGATTGATATTCTCGTTCTTCCTTACGCTGATCCTTGTGCCGAGCATGTATATTATGTCACAGCGGTTGCGCAGGCCGATGGAGAAATTCTATGGCACTAAGTATATCGCGTTACTTGGGTTCCTCGGACCATTCTTCTTCATTTTTGTCGGCATCATGTTCCTTGTAAGAAGGATACAAGGCCGTAAAGTGTGGATGGGCCGGTTGAGAAAAGCCTAGACCTTTGTTTAGTTACATCAAAGCCGTTCCTGGTCACAGGGATGGCTTTTTTATTGAAAAGCAGGACGTTCCTTATGCTTTTTTCAGCCCATGTGAAATCTTTTGTTTATCAGGGAAACTCCAAGTACTTTAGAATAAATTAACTGCACATGGTTAACAGGATCGGGTTGCTTGTGCTGGTGTTAACCCTATGTACCAGCGCCTTTTCAAGATTTGCCGAAAAAGACTCCAACATCGTTATCTCGCAGGCAAAAGAAATCCATGAATTCGTTTACAACAAAAAGAGCGGAAACGTTGAGGTGAAGCAAAGCCTCTCCACCGTCTACTCCTGCAACTCTTTCCGGACGTCGCTGTACGTGATGGAGATGTACGACGACCAGTCCACGATCGACAAAGTAGACTTCGCGGTAGATGGTAAGAAGCCGAAAGACATTAAGCCGGTTTACGAATATTACTCAGTCGACAACATTTTCTTTTCCGACGCGCGCATCTGTTATTTCGAGCTGCCCCTGCAGACGAAGGGGAGCACCAGCGAGGTGAAATTCGAGAAGACGATCACGGATCCCCGGTATTTCACCAGCATTTTTTTTACGGAGCCCTACAATATCGTGAAGAAAGAAATAGCGGTGAAGGTGCCGCGCTGGATGAAAGTAGAGCTGAAGGAAATGAATTTTAAAGGGTATAAGATCACCAAGTCATCCGTATACGACAGTAAGGATGACGCCGATGTCCATACCTATACGATCAGCGACGCGCCGGCTACAGTGCGGGAGCGTTATGCCCCGGGTCCGACCTATATCTACCCGCACCTGTTGGTGATGACCAAATCTGCCACGCCATCCGGCAACAACGTTACTTTCTTTAATACCCTGAATGACCAGTATGGCTGGTACCGGAGCCTGGTGCGTGACGTAAAGAATGACGAAAGCGTGATCAAGGCAAAGGCGCAGGAGATCACCCGGTCGGTCACGGACGACCTTGAAAAGATCAAGGCGGTGTTTTACTGGGTACAGAACAATATCCGCTATATCGCGTTCGAGGATGGCCTTGCGGGCTTTCGTCCCGATAAGGCGCACGAGGTTTTGCGAAAGAAATACGGTGACTGTAAAGGGATGGCGCACCTGACCAAGGAGCTGCTGAAAAGCCTGGGATACGATGCAAGGCTCACCTGGATCGGCACCAATCATATCGCGCATGATTATTCAACACCGAACCTCAGCGTAGATAACCATATGATCTGCGCGCTGAATTTCCAGGGCAAGACCTATTTCCTGGATGCGACGGAAACATATATCGGCTTCAGCGAGTATGCGGAGCGCATACAGGGCCGGCAGGTGCTGGTAGAAGATGGCGATAAATTTATACTTACTAAAGTGCCAGCAACAACTTACCAGCAAAACCTCGACCTTGAAAAAAGGAAGCTGGCCATCAACGGCACCGACCTGCAGGGAGCGGCAGAGCATGAGTGGAAGGGAGAAGAAAAAGAATACATGCTGACGCAGTTGAACAGCATCAAGAAAGACAAGAGCAAAGAGGCGTTCATGAAATACCTGTCAGAAGATAATAAAGATTATGTGCTGACTGAATTCACTACTTCCAGCCTGGAAGATTTCGATAAAAGCCTTACCGCGAAGTACAACGTCACTTTCCGCAACGCGGTATCCAGCTTTGGAAAGGAGTATTACGTGGATATGGATTTCCGGAAAGAGCTGAGCAAGTTCACTTTCGAATTGGACGAGCGGACGCATGACTACTGGTTTTCGTATAAGCAGAATGTACTGCGCGAAACGGAGCTGGCTATACCTGAGGGTTACACAGTGACGCACCTGCCCGCGAATCTTGAGATCAAAAATGCCGATTACGAATTCACTGTGAAGTATACGCAGCAAAAGGGAAAGCTGGTGTACCAGAAAAGCATCATCATCAAGAACCCGAGATTGTCCAAGGGCAGCTTTGCCCAGTGGAATAAGGACATTGAAAAACTCAACCAGGTCTATAACGAACAAGTGGTATTAACGGCAAAATAATAAATATGAAAAGAGCTTTATTCACCGCAGCAGCCTGCGTTCTATTTATCGCGGCTTTTGCACAGAAAGACGAAACAAAGTACAGGGAAAGAGCGGAAGAAGTGCGTAAGGAGATATGGGACAATGCAGGTGCCGCGTTCAAAGTAAAAGAAGTGCCGGCGAACCTCGCCAATGAAAGCGCGGTGATCATTGCAAGGTATTTCGAGATCATCAACTCATCCAAGTTCCGGCTAAAGTTCAGCTTGTTCGGGTTTGGTGGCGCGCGACGCCTCAGTTACCGTACGACGATGCACGAGCGCGTGAAGATCGGCGACAAGGCCGCGCTGGACGAGTACTCCACCATCGAGTACAA
>JAJTCI010000299.1 GCA_021323155.1 Chitinophagaceae bacterium
GTTTTCCATGAACACGTCTATCTGCGGAAGCGCGTTAAGGTCGATCTTGTATTTATACGCCATTTCGCCTTCCTTCCCGGCGCGCTCGTTCATCAATTGGTCAACTGCTTTTTTACCAGTACCCGTCACGCTTTGGTAGGTCGACACCACAACTCTTTTTATCTTGTATTTTTCATGCAGCGGTTGCAGCGCAACCACCATTTGTATTGTAGAGCAGTTGGGGTTGGCTATGATGTAATCGCCTGCTGTGAGCACATGTGCGTTCACCTCGGGCACTACCAGCTTCTTTGATTCATCCATGCGCCATGCAGATGAATTATCGATCACGCGGATCCCTGCGGCGGCGAATTTTGGTGCCCACTCAAGCGAAGTGCTTCCGCCTGCCGAGAAGATCGCCACCGCTGGTTTCGCGGCGATCGCATCATCCATACTCACGATCCTGTATTGCTTTCCACGGAATTCAACTTCTTTCCCCACCGAGCGCTCAGATGCGACCGGAATGAGTTCAGTTACTGGAAAATTCCTTTCAGCCAGCACCTGTAACATTTTAGAGCCCACCAGGCCTGTCGCACCAACTACCGCTACTTTCATTTATACTGCTTTTAGACTTTCTAAGTTCAACACAACAAAAAACCTTCCACTCCGGGAAGGTCTTTGACATTTATAGTTAACATAAACGTGCTACACCTTCCCTCGGGAGAGCTGTTTACTGCGTTTTATGTCCTTCTTCAACTGCATTACGAAGCGAATATATTCCAGCTGGTGTATTCTTCAAAACTTTTTCCATAGCCAGTCATACGAGATCAATATCAAAATTCACCAGCTGGACAAACTCATTCAGCCTTGCATCGATATCAGCCTTCGTGATCTCCCGCAGGCGCTCAGTCCCGAATTTCTCTACGCAAAAACTCGCCATTGCGGAACCCACGATGATCGCCGTCTTCATATTCTTAAAGGAAAGATCTCTTGTCCTTGCAAGGTGGCCGATGAACCCGCCAGCGAAAGTGTCACCCGCTCCTGTGGGATCGAATACCTCTTCCAACGGAAGGGCAGGGGCGAAGAACACGTGGTTCTCATGGAACAGCAATGCGCCGTGTTCTCCTTTTTTGATGATCAGGTATTTAGGCCCCATCTTCAAAATAGCCTGGGCTGCGCGGACCAGCGAATATTCACCGCTCAGTTCCCGCGCTTCGCTATCATTTACCAACAATACATCTACCTTTGATATTACGTCCTGGAGGTCTGTCAAAGCCACCTCCATCCAGAAATTCATTGTGTCCATCACGATCAGCTTCGGACGGTTCTTCAACTGGCTGATCACACTCAATTGAACCGCCGGCGCCAGGTTGCCCAGCATCAGGAACTCGCAGTCCTGGTAAGAATCAGGGATCACCGGGTCAAAGGTCCCAAGCACGTTCAACTCGGTTACAAGGGTATCTCTCGTGTTCATATCCATGTGGTACTTGCCACTCCAGAAAAAGCTCTTCTCGTCTTTCTTGATCTGCACGCCTTCCAGCGCTACTCCCCTGGCTGCTAATGCATCCAGTTCTTCCTGCGGGAAATCGCCACCAACTACCGATACCTGCTTTACCGGTTTTGTAAAATTAGAAGCGCACCAGGCGATATAGGTAGCGGCGCCACCAATGATGCGGTCAGTCTTTCCAAAAGGGGTCTCAATAGCGTCAAAAGCCATTGAACCCACGACAATTAAACTCATATTGAAGGTTTGTTACGGGCAGCGAAGCTAGGGCATTTTAACTTCGTGTCTGCACGCGCCGGTCATGCCGGTATATGGTTCCCTGGGAAAACTAACAAAAAAACTGATTTGTGCCCCTAACGTTCGTTAGTTACATTTGTTCCCTTATGGGACGCATCAAAACCGAAAATAATATCAGCCGAAAAGACATCATCGTTGAAAAGGCGGCCAACCTTTTTAAGGAGAAAGGATATAAGGCTGCCAGCATGCGTGACCTGGCAGAGGTGGTGGGTGTGGAAGCAGCAAGCCTTTATAACCATATCAAAAGCAAGTCGGAACTCCTGCACGTTATCTGCCTGGACGTGGCCAATCGTTTTACCAATACCATCGACGAGATTGAATCTGAGAATATCCCTGCAAGGGAAAAGATTGAAAAACTGTTGCGCTTTCACATCCTGGAAATGATCAATAATTACGAGGATGTCATCGTAAGCGACCGCGAATGGAAACATTTATCAGAACCCTATCTTTCCAATTTCCGCCACCAGCGGAGACTCTACCGGAGGCGTTTCGCAGGTATAATCGAAGAAGGCATAAAAAAGAAAGAGATCAAGAAGATAGATGCGCCCACGGCCGTATTGATCATGCTGCATGCGATCAGTGGCATAGAAAGCTTCCACCGCAGCAAACAAAAGATCAGCGCGAAAGATCTCGAAGAGAACATGGTCACCATTCTTATTAACGGATTAGCAAAATAGCATGGCATTACAGTTTCACCGGTTAATAGTCAAAGAAGTAAAGAAGGAAACGTCCGACTGCGTCTCGGTTTCTTTCGAAATTCCTGAGGGTTTGAAAAAGGAATTCAGCTACAAAGCCGGGCAGAACCTAACACTCCGCACCTGGCTCGACGGGCAGGAAGAAGTCCGCCGTTCTTATTCGCTCTGCAGTTCGCCACTCGATAATGAATGGAAGGTGGCCATCAAGAAAGTACCGGGCGGGCGCTTCTCCCAATTCGCCAACGAGCAACTCAAGGCCATGGCCATGCTGGAGGTGATGCCTCCCACAGGGAAATTTACAGTTGAGCCCGACCCCGTCAACAAAAAAAACTACGTGGCTTTCGCCGCAGGCAGTGGTATCACCCCCGTTATCTCTATCATCAAAACGGTCTTAAGGACGGAGCCCGAAAGCCGGTTTACCCTGGTCTACGGCAACAAAAACCGTATGTCGATTATATTTAAAGAAGAGCTCGAAGCACTTAAGAACAAATTCATGAGTCG
>JAJTCI010000044.1 GCA_021323155.1 Chitinophagaceae bacterium
TGTATTTGTTGATTGGTTGCTAACTCCTGTTATAACCACCGCCGCCATATCCTCCACCACCACGGTTTCCGCCGCTCCCGTATCCACCGCTACCGCCAGGTCTTCCACCACCATATCCGCCGCCGGGCCTGCCGCCACCATAACCACCACCCGGCCTGCCGCCACCGCCGCCGCGACCTTTGTCTTCCGCTTCTTTGACCACCAACGTCTTCTTGCCAATCGCGAGTTCATTCAACCCTTCGATGGCCTCGAGACCCTCTTCCCTTATCGGCATGTCCACGAATGCGAAGCCTTTACTTTTACCGGTTTCGCGATCCATCGCAACCTTTGCAGATGCTACGGTACCAAACTTTTCAAAAAATTCAAGCAATTCAGCATCATCCATATCATAGGGCAATCCAGCCACGAAAATTTTCATTACACTAGTTTTTACGAAAGTACAGAACTTATGGACTGGATATGCCCCTTTTTATTTTTAACTTCCCCATTCAACATTTTTTATGCGGTACCATTATAAAAAGTTGGCGATACTCTCTGTACTTGTGACGCTGGTCATCCTGAATACCTCCTGGAACAGGTATGGCGGCGACGACGACAGGAACCTGAAGGTGTTGCCAAAAAACATCAGCTCCGACAGCCTGGAAAGGGTGATGGATGAATTCATCACGGCACTCAATGTGAACTGCGCGTTCTGCCACGCGCCTGAAGATCCGAAGGAACCTAAATCACTCGACTACGCGAGCGATGCCAACCCGATGAAGGATATCACGCGCACGATGATGCGGATGACGAACGACATGAATCATAAATACATGAAATCCTTACCCAATAAAAACGCCCAGCTCGTAACCTGTAACACCTGTCACCGGGGAAACCCTGTACCGGATATTAAATAGGCGGGATTTTACATTTTACCGATCCTAATAATCAGGCGGTTGCACCAGCAGCCGTAAATTTTGTGAACCAATGGCACCGCGTGGCATAGTTTTTTTCTATTAATCCTGCAAAAGACGATATATGAACAACAGACGAAGCAATGACGAGAGGCCACCACGGAAACGGTTCCTGGTGAGGAAGGCAGCAGAATTAGTACGATCTGTGAAACTCAATAGCGAAAGGGCACATAGCGCCGGCAGCGAAATGATCACAACGGCTGCGAAACGATTTAATAACCTTTTCGCACCACAATCACAGGTACAAGCTTAATAACAAACAGGGACGAAAGTCCCTGTTTCATTTTAAATCGTTAATTTAGACTAAGCTCTTTACGGATATATTACCAGCCTGGCTTTGAACGGATGCGTGGTTTAGGGATTATTCACCTTAAAAACTCAACGTATGGATTCACATGCCACCGTTTATCGTTACAACCATCTTTCCCGGGGAATTCTCGGGGGACTGTTTGTCGGTATCATCACCTCCGCGCTCAACCTGTTATTTGATTACCTCTACAGGCAGTTTACCGGCTACCAGGTTGCCGCATTCGTAAACATTAATTCAATCATCTTCTTTACCATCCCTACGCTCGTTGCCGCCGGAATCGTGTATGCCATCCTGCGCCAGTACGTGAAGCAGGGGCAACTGGTGTATACGGTGCTCGCGATCGTACTCACCGTCATCGTTGCCTTCATCCCGCTGGGGCCGAATATGCTGCCCAATGGCGACCCGATGCCATACAGCGCCAGGGGATTGACCATGGGCATCGAGATACTGACTGGTATAATGGGCGCGTTTGCGCTGCCTTATTTCGTGGAGCATCCGAAGATCTGGAGTGATAGCACGGCAGATAAGTACGGCCGTTAGTATCCTGGTTGATTATCCTTTTAATTTCAGCTTCAGCTTATCGATGAGGCCTGACCGTTTCTTTTTTCCCTCACCGATCAGGAAGCCGTAAGGCTTCAATGGCTCCACGTGGTCGAATACGATCTTGAGTATGCCCAACAGCGGGATCGCCAGTATCATGCCCGGGATCCCCCAGAGTAACTCACCCAGCACGATCGCCATGATGGTAAAAAGCGGGTTGATGTTTACTTCCGAACCAACCACGAGCGGTTCCAGGATATAGGTCTGGATGAATTGCACCAGCGCGTACGTAGCGATGACGCCCACCACCATACCCGTATCACCACCCTGCGCGATCGTCATCAACACGGTGATCGCTGTCCCGGTGATATTTCCAACGAACGGTATGATCTCGAGTATGCCACAGAGTATCGCGAAGAAGATCGCGTTCTTAACACCTACGATACTGAACCCGATGCCATACATCACCCATAACAATACGATCATACTCCCTAGCCCCGTGATGTATTGCTGCCCCACTTTCCCGGCCTCCGTCATCACTTTCTGCGTATTGGCCTTTTGACCGGTGGGAACGATCTTCAGGATGAATGCCTTGATATGATTCCTGAAATACAGGAACAGGAAGGTGTACACCAGGATAAGTATAAGGTCAACGAAGACGCCGGTAACAGTGCCGAATACTGTTTTCGCCAGGCCACCCGAACCACCCTGGCTTTGTTGCTCCACGATCTCTTTCTGCTGTTTGGGAGAGATGGTAAATGTTTCACTGATCATCTGCTGGATCTGCGACACTGCCTTATTCATCATCTGCTCCAGTTGCTGTATGTTGCCGATAAAATCCGTCAGCTGCCAGGCCAGCAGCGAAATGAGCGCCGCAAAGACACCGATGAGTAAAACAATGCACAAAACACCCGCAATACCCTGGGAGACGCCTTTGCCCTGGAGCCATTTGCTTACCGGCAATAATAACATAGCGATCAAACCCGCGAACGTAAGCGGGATCAGAAATGAACGGGCATAGTACAATGCCACAACGGCCAGGGTGAGCAAGACCAGTACACGCACCGCCTTGCTTAGTAAACTTTGCTGCATAGCGGCTATCGTGGAAAAAACATGCCATTTTAGAAAAGCAGCTGGTCATAGAGAGGTGACTATTAATGAAATCGCCCGTTTTATTAAGGGCTTTCTAATCGCCGGTACCGATTCGTGTTGCAAATTTGCAATGAATGAAACGAAAGAGAATACCCTGGTACCGGCGCTTCCTTGACAGTTCCCTTTTCCTGGTGGTGATCTGGATATTCACGGGCTTCGCGTTAGGCACCCTGGTGCTGTTATTTCCTGTGAGGGCATGGGTCAACCACGTGCGTGAAAACAATCTCAGCGGTGCTGCGGAAAAGGTTGGAGTGATATTGATGATCCTTGTACTCGCGGCAGTTTCATTCATCATCAGCCTGCGACTTTTCCAATGGCATCTCCGGAAGAAAAAAACACGCATCACCGCGGCTGCTATTGCCATCCCTTTCGTTCTTGCTGTGGCTGCCCTTTCTTTATTTATGAATCCAGACCTGGTGAACCGGGGTGCTTCCACCGATGAGTTCTCCCGGCAGTTCACTATAGGACCATACCCTACCGAATCAAAGATCCGCGAACTGAAACTGCAGGGATATACCGGCATCATTAGCCTCCTTCACCCCGCCGTGGTTCCTTTCGAGCCCTCCCTCCTGGCTGACGAGGAGAAATATGCAAAACAAAATGGGATCGAACTCGTGAAAGCCCCCATGCTACCTTGGATCGGTGACAATACCGCGTCACTAAAGAAAATAGAAGACCTGGCCAATACCGGCAAAGGAAAATATTATGTGCATTGTTACCTGGGGAAAGACCGGGTAAACGTAGTCAAGAACCTGATCGTGAAGCTGGGAAAAGGAAGCGAAGTGGACATGCAAATGGCGGCCACACATCGCACCTTCGAAAAAATGCAACGTTTTGAACGTGGCGAAATATACCGGCTGGATGAACAGGTATATATGACGCCCTACCCCACAGAAGAAGAGTTCCTTTCTTTTTTCCTTGCAGGCGGGTTGAAGACCGTTGTCAACTTATTAGATAGTACGGAGGCTGAAAACAAGCCTTGGATCGATAAGGAAAGAACGGAGCTTGAAAGATCAGGCGTCCGCTTCGTACAACTCACGATTCCCGAGAATGCTACCACCGCACAGATAGAACCAGTGATCGATTCCCTGCTGCGGCTACAACGCCCGGTGGCGGTGCATCGGTGGAATACGATTTCGCCTGCTACTAAAAATTTCCGGAAATTATACAGCCAAAAAACCGGTAAACAACCTTTAAACCTCGCTACCAATGCTTCAGAAACTTATTGAACAATTCTTGCCGGAAGCAGACATTATTAAGCGACTCTTTATTCCCCTTTTACTGGTCAGCTTTTTTGCCGCTTTGTTATCCGGCTGGATGAAGAAGAAAGGTATCCGAACCCCCTATACCCGGAAGACATTTCATTTCGTAATATTCTCTTTGGCCGGTGTGCTGCAATACCAATACGGGTTGAAAGCCGTTACACTGCTTGGCATGATCGTATTCATCATGGTTGTGATTGCCGTGATCCTGGGAAACAGGACATGGTTCTTCCGCGCGCTGGCAAGGGAAACCGATGCGCCACATGAAAAGAAATTTATTATGCTCCCCCTCCTGGCGACAGCTGCTGGTGGCATCATCAGCAATATATTCTTCCCGGGTACCGCGTATATCGGGTATTTCGTTGGTGGCTGGGGCGACGCCATCGGTGAGCCAGTGGGCACAAAATGGGGACGGCACAAGTACACCGTGCCCACGCTGTTCGGTGTGCGCGCCACTCGTAGCATCGAGGGTTCCACAGCGGTGATGTTGCTCAGCACCGCCATCGCCACTTTTTGCCTGTTACAGATCTCTGCTTTCGGTTTTGCTACCTGCCTGCTTTATGGCGCCATTTGCGGCCTTGCCGCCGCTATCGTTGAGGCGGCCAGCAGCCATGGCCTGGATAATCTTACCATACAGGTGTGCGCGTCCGGAGTGTTGCATTACCTGCTCAACCTGGCCTGAGGTCCGTCTGCACGTCTTGATGCCCTGTTGTTATAAAGCAGGCATACATTTTTCGGTAATTCTGAAAAAGAACCATGAAATCAAGCGAGAAGATACGAAGCAACAGGACCGGCGACCTTGAAGATCCCAGGCGTGACAGGGGCCGGCTCAAACCTGAAGAAGCCACCCTGGACCTCCCGGATGTAAAAGACATACCCGGGCAGGAATTTATCCATCCGCCGTCCTTGGGTGAACTGGCCGATACCACTATCGCATCCGATGACGAGGAAGGCGTAGGCCTGTTTGATGATGATGAAGACGACACCCAGATCCGCATGGGCACCGGGAATGATATCCCAAGAGAAGACAAAGAATTGCTGCAGCAGGCTGATGAAAGTTTGCCTACTGAGGACGATAAGCGATTGAGAAAGGCGGCTCCTGACGAGCGCGACAACGAAGGAGAATTACTGAACGAACGGAATGCGCAGCGCGACCTGGACACATCAGGCGTTGACGAAGATGACAGTAACGAATCGATCGGTGAAGAGGATGAAGAGAACAACGCGTACAGCCTGGGCGATGACAAGAGGGAGGCGGATGGCAATAACCCGACAATAGGGATACCATAAAAAAAAGGGACTTACGTCCCTTTTCTTATTAGTGGTGTGCGTGATTAATCATCGCGCTTAACTTTCCTTTCTCCGGTTTCTTTGTCTATTTTCACTTTCACATCTCCATCCTTGATCTTCACATCACCATCATCTTCAACTTTCTTTTTATACATACGCGCCTGCGTCTGTCTTCCGGATGCTGCCATTGATCACTTTGCCACTGGTACCCCAGATCGTATCATTGGTCTTCGTATCTATGTATATACGGACAGGCTTGCCTGTTTCCGCGTTCACCATCAGGCCGGTCTTCTCGTCTTTAGACAATTCAATCGTCTCTCCCGTTCCCAGGTCTATATATCTCCCATCCGCATCGGAACAGGCGCTCCATACAGCGGCGCCCATTAGCAGAGCCAGGACCATCTTGAGTGTTTTCATAACTATTCTGTTTAGCACAGTTTGGCAAGGACCAGGCCACCCTAATTAATTAATTGCCAAATTCTTGCGAATGATTTTGTGCGAGATGAGGTACCTACCGGCCCTGTGTCTAAATAAGTCAATGGTATAAAGCCCGTTTAACCGGCACTGGACCAACCTGCCTGCAGTAACCCTCGGGAATGGGTCGGAACAGGGAGGGAAGAGAATTTGACCAAGTCCATACCAAGTCCATTAAAGTATGGACTTGGTATGGACTTGGTCAGAAGCTTTAGCGAACCAGGGTACAGGAAAGGAGCAGTATGGATATTGCCCGGGTACAGGCAACAATTCCCTGTTCCCTGGCGGGTGAACGAAGCGAGATCCTAAAATATTCGTTGATTTACCGGGAGCCTAGCGGCGGCCCCAAAGAGACTGTGTAAAACTTCTGTCATCCCGGATCGAAGAGCCTGGTGAAGTATGGACACGAGAAGAATATTCCCCAGTTGTCGCAATATTTCCACCACTGGGACCCGGTTGATGGATCTCCCTATCGTAGGGGTGAGTTTCTGCTAACGATGTATGTAGATGATTAGCAATTTCCCACCTGTTCAGGTTCTTCATATCGAGGGTAATTTAGGTGGTATATAGTTCAAAACAGATGCCCGAAGTCAGTGTTGCAACAGGAGCCTTTCGCGGCGGAGGCGGTAAGCGTTTATCGCGGTTTCGCCCAGCTTATTGATCAGCCGGTAATTTACTACCACGCCCACTAGGGCGCCGATACCGGGTATTAGCTGGAACAGCTTCGCCAGGTCGATATAATCACGGTATTCCTGCTGGAAACTTCTCCAGTCGAAGGACTCCACGTTCTCGGGCAATGCCTGTAACTGTTGTTGCCAGTGATCTACCTCCAGGAAGATCTTTCTGCGGTGTTGCTGGCTGGAGAAGGCCAGTTGGAAAATGTACAGGATAAAAAGACGTTCGCGGTAGTCTTTGACATCGTGCCCGTATAGCGCGGCGATGTCGAACAACATCTTCATTTTGATGCCCAGCAGTATGGGGAATTCGGCCAGGCCAAGCAGGATTCCCCCCGCCCCGGTAATGCCACCTTCCGCCGCAGCGGTCTTCCGGTACAAGTCAATGCGTTTGCGCACGACGGTCTCCGTTTCCTCCAGGCCGGTGACCTGCCTCCTGACAGCGCTGGTGTATTTCGCACCAAAAAGAACAGCCCTCACCATCTGCTTGATAGCAGCGGTCAGGGCTGTATGGATCTTTTCAGGGATCCATTTATTCATTTTCAGCTGCGCAGCCTTGCTCAGCTTATCAACGATGGAAGGCTTGCGGCTCATCTTCTTTCGCCACGCTGCCAGTTCTTTCCGGGCCTTCAGTTCATAAGCTGTCATGCGGCAAGTTACTTCACCGGTTGGTACTGCGGTTGCATCGCGGTATCACCAGCATACTGGTGTTTCGCGCGCCTCTTCCTGTTCGACAGGAGGTAGATCCCTACCAATACCGCTACCGCGGCGCCACCAATCACCAGCGGGCTCATTGAATAACCACCCACAGCAACTTTTCTTTTACTGAATTGCTTCAGGTTCGTCAACGCAGCGCTACCCATTCCTTTCACACGCGTCATGTCCATTTCTTTCAAACTGTTCATCGCTGAGTTTCCCATGCCTTTCAAACGGGCCATGTCGATCTCTTTTTTCATGCTGCCCAGGGCGGAGTTGCCCATCCCTTTTAACTGCGCCATGTCCATTTCTTTCAAACTCTTAAAATTCATAACCTGTTTTTTTTAGTTAACTAAAATCCATCAATCGCTCATCATGCAGCCATGCTTTGTTCCACTACTGTAGTTGCTATTGAAAGTCTTTGAATATTTTCCGTGGTCTCATCCCAGTAAAAAACGTTGGTAACCGTAATGCGCACCAGGCAGAGTTCGGGGTCGTGGGGACCGCCACTGAACCACTCGTTCACCTGTGGGCTCCATTTGGCCATGATCTCGTTGTCATCGCATACCACTTCTGCCGCGCCGTGTATCTCCAGGTAGTCATCGCTACCGGGATTGGCGAACACCAACTGGAATTTATCGTTTGCCTCGAGGTCTTTTATTTTGCCGGACGATTTACTCGCGAAGAACCAGCAATTACCGGCCTCGTCTATCTTAACCGCGCCCATCGGCCGGTTGTGCCTTGCGCCCGCGCTATCCGTCGTAATGAGCATACAGATAGCGGACGCCGACGCCATTTCGCGTATCCTGTTTATCGCCGCTTCATTGGTCCTGATCCTTTCCATATTTCACATCTCCTGGGAATAGAGGGAAAAATACTATGCCAGCAAAGCGATCCGGGATTAATAATCAGTCGCCGGGCTTAGGCGGCTGGATCAAACCTATTGACACAGAGTGGTTGATCGCCTCTTTACTATGCTGGAAATAACAACACTCCACGCCGGCCTGTTTCATTTTGTCAATAGCGGGTAAGACGGTAGGTTTCGTTTTTTTCCTCACTTTACGCAAGTAAACAGCCAGTATTTTGCCCGGGAAGTGGGCCACGATAGAGGCATAGATCGTGGGATCTTCCTGCGTATCATCTCCCAGGAGTATGAATGCCTGCTCCGGGTATGCCTCCAGTATGCGCACGATCCGCATGAATTTCGTGGAGTGGTGATTCTGCCCGGTCTTCGCCAGTTCTTTGAATAGTTTGAGCTGGTTCAGGAGGTAAACGCCCTGCGGTAACTCCTGTTTAATGGCGAAGGCGCGGATGTAGTCATAGAGGTTCCATTCACTGCTGGACACAAAGAAGAATGGGTTGGACTCCGCATGTGGCCTGCCGGCGCGCGCCAGCAACTGGTAATGCTTCACCACACCATCAAATGGCTTACGGCTATGCGCATTTTCCGTGAGCAAGACAAAAAGACGTTTGCGCAGGTTTGATGAATGAGATATAAGGAAAGTATCGTCGATATCGGAGATGAAGCCGTACTGGTTGGAATAAGGAATGTATATAACCCCCTTCCCGGAGGTGGTGGGAACGCTTTCTTTATGCGCGCCCAGCAGCAGCACCTGCACATCATGCCATCCATGTTTTAAGGGCGCGTCGATCTTCCATTCGAATTTGAAGAAGCCATCCTTCTCTGACCTGGCATAGATCCATTGGCCGTTCCATTGCAACTTCAGGTGCACATTCGGGTAAGGCGTTACCATGAACAGGCGAAGGAGCGCGAAGGTATTGGTGAAAAAGTTTTTTGAATACCGTTTCCGGGGGATGGGACTGAACTGGAAGACATGACCGAATACGGTGATCATATGATCATTCCCGAAACCGTGGTACACCTTCACGATGGGCTGGTCAGTAAGCCGGAAACCATGGAGTAGTTTTTGCCGCATTTTTTCCCACAGGGACAGCCCGGGTGCCCCAGGTATATTGGCATGATTATGCATGTTTTCAATCATTCTATGGCTGCAGAAATAATAAAATTCCTATTTGTCATCAACCCCATTTCCGGGGGTAAAGGGAAGCAAAACCTGGAGGCCTCGATACACGAATATTTCAAACCCCTCAACCACCAGGTGGAGTTCTTCCTGATGGATGGCAAAAATGATGCAGCTTCCCTCACCCACTGGGTCAACTCCTGGAAACCTGACCGTGTGGTGGCCGTTGGCGGCGATGGAACGGTATCGCTGGTGGCCAGGAATCTTTTTCATACAGACATCCCGGTAGGTATCATTCCCGCAGGGTCTGCCAATGGGCTGGCCAAAGAGCTTGACCTGAAATTCTCACTCACGGATGCACTGGACGTGATCGTGACAGGAATCATACGCAAAGCCGACGTGATCAGGATCAACAACGCGCATTATTGTCTTCACCTGAGTGATATCGGTCTGAATGCCCAACTCATCAAACGCTTTGAAGAAAGGAACATACGTGGGTTTATAGGGTATGGTGCCGCGCTTTTACGCACACTCTGGAAAAAAAGAAGGATCCGCGTCTCCATCGAAACGAAGAACAGGGAGATCAAACGGGAAGCGTTGATGGTTGTATTGGCCAATGCCACTAAGTATGGAACGGGTGCGATCATCAACCCCGCGGGTAATATGTATGATGGTTTGTTCGAAGTAGTGGTCGTGAAAAAACTGGCTATCACCGAACTGCTGAAGATGATGTTCAAAACCCGGCGCTTCAACCCGAAGAACGTGGAAGTGTTCCATACCAGGTCGGTGACCATCGAGACAAAACACAAGGTGCATTTCCAGGTGGATGGTGAATACCTGGGTAAGACCCGTAAGGTGCAGGCCAGCATCGAAGCCGGCAGGCTCAACCTGATACTGCCAAAAGATACACCCGTCTCTTCCTGATTCATTAACTTGTAAAAAAACCAGCTATGAGTTACGACTGGAGCCAGTTCCGGCTACGCATTCCCATCAACGCGGGCGTCGATGAAATTTACAGGCGATGGTCCAATACAGCAGGACTCACGTCCTGGTTCCTGCGGGAAGCCCTGTTCTATAACAACGAAGGGGTAGAAAGAAGCGCTACGGACCCCGTCCGACCAGGTGACAGTTACCTCTGGCGCTGGTTCGGGTATGGCGATGATGTGCAGGAAAAGGGTAGCATACTCTCAGCCAACCACAGCGATGAACTGGAGTTTTCATTCGGCAAAGCAGGGAAAGTCCGCGTAAAGGTCTATACCGAAGCAAACACGACGGTCTGCGAGCTGGAGCAATATGAAATTCCTACCGATGAAGAAGGTAAACAATATTATCACGTCGGGTGCTCAAAAGGGTGGGTATTCTACCTCGCCAATCTCAAATCGATACTTGAGTCGGGCACCGACCTGCGCAATAAAGATGAAATGATGAAGGAAGTGATCAGTTCCTGAATCAACTGTTCTTTCTTCCGAAGAATTCATCATCGCGGCGGAACGCTTCGGTACGGGTCCTGTCGCCGGGCGCCATCAGGTTCTCAATAAAGTGCATGAAACTGGATACCGGTCCTTCCATTTTGTTAGTGCGGTCGTCCAGTGCCGTATCATCAAGTATTTTACCCATTTCCAGTTCAGCGGGCAGGTATACCAGGATATTGTGACGCTGTGACGCGAGGTAGGCTTTGATCTGCGCGGGCGAACATTCATTGCCTACATTGCCATGTACCAACGCCACTGCTTCGTCTGCCGCTGTTGTCATCAGCCGGCGTGCTTCCTCCTGCGAGATATCCGCGTAACTGGCTACTCTTTCTACGGCGAAATCCGCTTTGTTATCGAATATCGTTTGCAAACAATTGCCAGGGCGTGTGCCCGCGAGGCTGGCAGCACCTTCATCGGATTTACCGAACCTGTAAAGGGCAACCAATACCGCGGCCACGGCAGCCTGTGCCGCGTGATCTGTTTTCTCGGGGTGCATTGTTTCACTCTGGTGTGTAGCGTTGACGTCGATCTTCTCAACCGACCTGAGGCCTAACCGTTTTTGCAACGCTTCTACGATATTGATTGCCATAGAAATTGTTTTAGAAAATCGGGAAAAAATTATGCCATTTGCAGCTGGCTACGCCCGGTGCGTGGTGGGTTGGTGCCAAAAAAGCCGGCACCTAGGTACCGGCTATAAACAACGATTGCACTTACCGATCCAATCAGGGGTTAAACTTAGAATTGATCATCCCGGCGATACAAGCCTGCACCAGGGCGTAAACGAACCATGTTCCTACTACGATAAAGCTTACGGAAAGCGCGCTGTAAGTGATCCACATCGTTGGCAGCGTTGCAACCAGCGCGAACACAACCCCCAGTTCAATACCTCTCACCAGCATATTGCCGCGGAACATTCCTTTGAAGCGGTGCCAGAACCAGGCAAGCGCGAAACTCAAGACGAAGGGGTGCAGGTAAAAGAAGATATCCCTTTCGCCGTTAGAATTAAAAGTCTCGTTGTAGTATTCTTCGAAAGTGAGGGGAAACATGATGATCGCCACGTTGAGCATGAGAATACTCACAATCAGCAGTAAAATGCCGGAGACCAGCCCCGATACCAGTATCTTTTTCATTGTAACAGGTTTTGGTGATTAAAGCTCTAACCTACGCCGTACCGGCCAGCGAAAAGATGACCTAAGTCATTCAGCTTGATGACCGCATGCATAGCCGTGGCGGCACGGTAATTGTCGCCTGTTCACTAAATAATAATTATGGATAAGCTTGAATTAAAAGGCCGCTGGAATGAGCTGAAAGGCAAAGCGAAGCAAGCGCATGGCGACCTTACAGATGACGACCTGAGGTATGAAGACGGCAAGGAAGACGAGTTGTACGGCCGTCTGCAAACTAAACTAGGCAAGACCCGCGAGCAGGTAGTCGACTGGCTTAAGTCGCTGGGTTAAGGGCTTACCCTTGCTGCTAAATTTTCTATTTGTGTTTTGCGTTCCAGTCGCCATGTACCCGCGGCGATGAATACACAGATACCCCCTACCGTCCACCACAAAATATCAAAGCCGATGTGCTCGGCGAACTGGCTGCCGAAGGTAGGCGCGATCACGTGCGCGGCAGACCATGCCATGGTATACAGGCCTGCGTAACCACCGCGGTTGGCTTCCGTGGTACGCGATATCCAGTAGCTATTCATAAAAGGAAGCACGAGCATTTCGCCGATGGTGATGATAACGACCGCGGCGAAGGCCGGGATAAACCCAGCCGGGATCACGTTGACCATCGCGTACCCGAGGCCGGTGAACAGGGCGCCTACGCGGATATAATACAGGCCGCTGCGTTTCTTTTCCAGGTGATAAACCATTACCATTTCAACAAAGGCGATCAATAGTCCATTCGCGGCGATGAGTATGCCGATGTTGGTCTTACTGATCCGCCATTCCTGTTCAAAGAAGAGTGTCTGCATACCGAATACCTGCAGGAAGCACACGGCGAACAGCACAACGATCAGGATAAAGAACATATACTGGCCGTCGCTGTAAGGAGAACGGACCGGTAGTTTTTGTTCATGAGTAGTAGCCCGTTGTTTCTTTACCGGCGCGAACAGCAATAACATCATCACCGCCGCGACGATATTGGTGATGCCGTCCACCCAGAAGAGGGCATTGTAATTAAACTCCGCCAGGAAACCGCCCAGTGCGCCGCCGACGGCCCAGCCCAGGTTGATGGCGAGCCGGTTGAGAGAATAGGAACGCGTACGGTTCCCGATGGTGCTATAATGCGCGATGGCGGTGGAGTTGGCGGGGCGAAAACTTTCGTTGCAAAGACTGAGGACGAAAGTGCCGATGCATAAGGGTATGAACTCTCTTAAATAGCCTACCACGATGAACATGATACCCCCGGTGACCAGGGCGCCCACCTGCAGGTAATAGAAACCGAAACGGTCCGTTATTTTGCCACCGAGGAAACCGCCCAGGATTGAACCGGCACCAAAAGATGCCATCACGATACCTGCCTGTGAGACCTTTAAACCGAGTCCGTCGACGCAATACAGCGTCATAAAACCAAGCACCATCGTACCGGCCCTGTTGATGAGCATTACGAGCGACAGGAGCCAGGTCTCGCGACTCAAACCCATGTAAGCGGAGCGATAGATCTTCGCGGTGGCGGACAGCATGGACACGAAGATAAATCAGGAGATTGCTGTACCTTCCGCCTACTACTAAACGAGTATTCATTTACGACTAAATACACAACTATGGGAATAGCAGACAGACTCGCGGGACTTAACAAAGAGAAATCAGAAGCGAACCTTAAGGCCGGGCAGGATTTCCTGGCGAATAACCGTATGCGCCCGGGCGTGACGGAGACCGCAAGCGGTTTACAATACGAAGTGATCACCGAGGGTAACGGGCCCAAGCCCAATGCAAGTAATAAAGTAACCTGCCACTACCATGGTACGTTGATCGATGGGACAGTCTTTGACAGTTCGGTACAAAGGGGACAGCCCGCGACGTTTCCATTGAGCATGGTGATCAGTGGCTGGACGGAAGCCCTGCAATTAATGCCAACGGGAAGTAAGTGGAGATTATTCCTGCCACCGAATCTCGCGTATGGTGACCGCCAGACGGGATCGCATATCGGGCCGAACAGTACATTGATTTTTGAAGTGGAGCTGATCAGTTTTAGCTGAGGATGGTGAATGGGTACTGGTGAATAGACAATGATCCTTCGTAAAACAACGGGGTCGGCATGGGGGGGATGAAGGTTGATGAGCGCATAGCCTGACCCCATTGGGACACTCAAAAGTGAAAAGTCACATGCGGTTTATCGTGTTATTGCTGGGCGTGATGATCGCGGCCAATGGTATTGGCCAGGACAGTCTATTCCTGAAAGTGCATTTCCTGTATGGATCCAAACCTAAGAAAGAACACCGTGCAACGGAGTCGAGATGGTTTGGCGGTGTGCTCGGTGGGCACGTGGGTATTGAGCTTGACAGTAACCGCATCCTGAACTTTGTGCCGAGCGGGAAGTTTCACATCATCACGAAAAACAAAAAGCCGCATAGCCGTTTTGCGGTCCATTCATTCGAAAGCTTTTATTCCATACTCGGTGGAGTGCCGGGTGATAATAAGAAGACGATCATCTATGTGCCAATAACAGCGGAGCAAAGAATGCTATTCGATAGCATCTCTAAAGCTTACCAGGAACAGACGCCCTATGATTACGCGTTCATCGGTATGCGGTGCGGCGCGGCGGCGTATGATATCCTGGGAAAGCTGGGTGTGCTGCGGGCGTTTTCTTACGGTAAGACCTACCGGAAGATCTTCTACCCGAAAAAGCTGAGGAAGCGATTGCTGAAGAAAGCAGAGAGTAATAATTGGCGCGTTGTAAGAGAAGCGGGCACCGACAGAAGAAGATGGGAGCGGGATTAATTCTTAAGGTTGATGCAACGGATGGGACGGACCGCTGGTCAGCTGGAAAAAACAATATGCTGCGCCTTGTCATGATACTCAGCTGCATCGCTTTCCTGGGATGCGATAAGAACACCCTTGAAAATCGCTGCGCGCGCCTGAAGGACGGGATCACAGCGAATGATATGGGAAAAGTGGAACCGGTGGTGAGCTACGAGATCAGCCGGCTTTCTTCCAGGACTTATAACCAGGCGAACCTGCAGGCGCTGGCGAATGCGCTGGGTAATTGCAGTGTCACTACCCAGCTTTGTTTCGATTGCATCAAAACGCTTCCTTCGCAATCAGAGATCATCGTTTCTTATAGTCCCGATGGGATCATCGTGATCCGGAAGGTGATCGACATTTCTTATGACGCGGGCAATACGATGCGGTTCCACAACATGCATGATTAACGGGTCAATCTTCTTTGTAGATCTTTATTACGGTTTCGCCGTTCGATTTGATATAGCCGCGGTACATGCCCTCGGTACAGAAGGGCATGGTGATGTTGCCTTGTTTGTCCACGCCGATCAAACCGCCGTCGCCACCGAGTGCAGGGAGTTTTTTCATGATCATTTCCCTGGCCGCGTCATCGAGTGTCATCTTCGCTAATTCCATTCGATCGCTCACGCTCTTGGCCATTACCAGGCGGATAAAGTATTCGCCCCAGCCCGTACCGCTGATGGCGCAGGTGTTGTTATCGGCGTAGGTGCCGGCGCCAATAATGGGCGCGTCTCCTACCCTGCCGAATCTTTTGTTGGTCATGCCCCCGGTGCTGGTGGCCGCGGCGAGGTTGCCATGTATGTCGAGCGCCACGGCGCCCACCGTTCCGTATTTATCGTCGCGGTTGCCCGGTTGCTTCAACGCCTTCTTCGTGCTATCATTTGCCGCATTGAGTGAATCCGCTTTTCTTGCCTTTAGTAATCCTTCCCATCTTTCTTTCGTATGGAAATAAGAAGGGTCGACCATCACGCAGCCGTTCATCTTCGCGAATCTTTCGGCGCCGCTGCCGATGAGCATCACGTGTTCGGTGCGTTCCATCACTTTGCGCGCAGCGGTGATGGGATTTTTAATGGTGGTGACGGAGGCGACAGACCCGGCTTTCAGGGTCTTGCCGTCCATGATGGCGGCGTCGAGTTCGTTCTTTCCCTCGTTGGTGAATACGGCACCTTTGCCCGCGTTGAACAGGGGATTATCCTCCAGCACTTTGACCGTAGCCTCCACGGCATCCATCGCGGTGCCGCCTTTTTTTAGGATGGCATTACCCGCGTCCAGCGCCTTTTGCAATCCTTCTTTGTAGGCTTTTTCTTTTTCAGGCGTCATGCTCTTCTTCAGGATGGTGCCGGCACCGCCATGGATCACGAGCACGTATTTCGCGGAGTCTTTTGTTTGCGCCATCACGGGAAGATTGATGAACAATACGAGTATCAGAACAACTTGTTTCATAAACCAATTTTAAGCAATTCTCCTGTTTAGACCGCAGCGCCGTAGTAGTGCCCGTACCAGGTGCAGGGGAATTTCATTTGCAATATAAGCCTGTGGCTCACGCGGTGTTTCCAGTTTGTGTAAGAAGATGTAAGAACAGGTTGGAATTTTTCCAGTTTGTGTTAGTTTATGTAAGAAGATGTCAGTTCATGTAAGAAGATGTCAGTTCGTGCCAGTTCATGTAAGAAGATGTAAGAAGATGCATTGATTAGGGGTATGTGGATAAGTCGAGTAACATCGAAGGAAGTATGAGGCAAGTACGGGGGAAGTATGGGGGAGGTTGCAGGAAGGCAGGTAGCAGGTTGCAGGGGGAGGCAGGTTGTGTAGGTTTCATCCGCCCCACTACGTGGTTCGGACAGGGGTTAAAGGTTGCAGGGCGCAAGTCGTGGGTTGCAGGACGGGAATCAAATGCTAAGGAAGTGTAAATCAATTGGCACCGAATTTGAAATGCCCTGTGAAACCAGTTAAATTTACCCCCGTAAACGAAGCCATCCTGAGACGAGCCCTGAAAATAACAGCCCGGGTATTATTGATTCTGCTAGGCATCATCATTCTTGCGGCGATCGCTATACAAACCGCGCCTGTCCAGAACTGGCTGGCGAAGCGGGTAACGGTCAGGCTGTCGAAGAGCCTGAACACCGAAGTGACCGTTAAAAAAGTGAGCTTTTCTTTTTTCAACCGGATGGACCTCGAAGGCCTGCTGGTGCGTGACCACCAGAAAGACACCCTGCTGTATGCCGGCGCGATGAAAGTGCGTATCACGGACTGGTTCATCTTTAAGGACCAGGCCGACCTGAAATACGTCGGGCTCGAAAACGC
>JAJTCI010000300.1 GCA_021323155.1 Chitinophagaceae bacterium
CGAACTGCTCAGCCAGGCCTATGCTACTAAAGATGGCGTTTTTGAATGCCCGCAATGGATGAAACTGATGGTGCGCGGTGAAGACGATCCCTTCGACATTCGCCGGCAGGGCAGGGGCGTTGCCAACGTCATCGACCTGGCCAATGTGTACAGCTGCGCCTTCATTGCAACAGACGACGCGGTGATGGTTCATAGTGACGGACGTTTTGAAGTGCTCGGGCGGGTAGACAACTCCGATATCCGTGGCTGTAGCTTGCTGGCGGTGTGAGAGAAATCAATCAGGAAATTTTTCTATACATTCACATAAAATGTACTTAAGCAACCCGGTAATTAACATAATCCGGTAGCAAAATCGCTATATTTGCCCTGTGAATTACCTAACCAGTCATATCAAAACACGTCTCCTGCGACGTGGATGCTGATAGGACGAGCCATTGACCACGGCCCCTATCAGTGAATAAGCTTTCAGACTTATTTATTCGGACTGGTTGTCCATCATCTTATCTCTTCAACATCTTGGAAAATAAAATTACCATCAGGGTTGCAACCCCTGCTGATAAGCAGTATTCACAGATCATCACAGACGAAATGGAAGCCTCGGCAAAGGCCCGCGGAACGGGTATTGCCAAGCGAAGCCCGGACTATATCTCCCAGAAAATGGATGAAGGGAAAGCGGTGATCGCGCTGGCCGAAGACGGTACCGATGCCAAAATATTCGGCCTCACTACCGGCCTGGCAGTGATGAAGATCAACAGCGATTTGGGTTACGAGCCGGTCACCTATTCCGAGCTTACACAGGACGAAGCGTTCTGGGCGGGATGCCGCAGTTGTGTGAACCATGACATCCTCATGAGTAAAGAGCGCAAGAATTGCCTGTGTACCGCCATGCTCTTCGATCCCAAAGACCACTACGAACCGGCAGAAACAAAAGAACATTTCAGCCGGAAGAAGAAAGTATATGAACGATTGCTGCGATGGAAGCAGAGCCGGTTCCTGAACCGTTTGCTGAAGAAAGAAACAAAAGCAAACAGGCGGAATAAGTTTCCCATTCTTAATTTGTTCAACTTTTAACCTCGAAGGTCTAATGAAAATTGTCCTGGGCTTCAGCGGTGGTTTGGACACTACTTACTGCGCCAAATATCTTACAGACGACAAAGGCTACGAAGTGCACAGCATTATCGTGAACACCGGCGGCTTCTCCGAAGCGGAATTGAAAGCGGTGGAAGCCCACGCGTATAAGCTGGGGGTAAAAACGCATACCACTATCAATGCCATCAAGAATTACTATGACCGTATCATTCGTTTCCTGGTCTATGGGAACGTCCTCAAGAATAATACTTACCCGCTCAGCGTTAGCGCGGAGCGCCTGGTCCAGGCCCTGCACATCGCGGAGCATGCAAAAGCGATTGGCGCCGACGCCGTCGCCCATGGTAGTACTGGCGCGGGCAACGACCAGGTGCGCTTCGATATGATCTTTCATGTCTTGATCCCGGGCGTGGAGATCATCACACCGATCCGTGATATGAAACTGAGCCGTGAAGCAGAGATCGACTATCTCCGCGGCAAAGGCATAGAGATGAACTTTGAAAAAGCGGCCTACTCCATCAACAAAGGGCTCTGGGGCACCAGCGTTGGCGGGAAGGAAACACTCTCCTCCAAAGGCACGTTGCCCGAGGAAGCCTGGCCGGTGCAGGTAACAAAATCCGGCACTGAAGAGGTGAAGCTGGGATTTGTCAAAGGCGAATTGAAGTCGGTAAATGATACATCCTTCGATCATCCCGCCGGGGCGATACAACACCTCCATTCCCTCGCCGCGCCTTATGGTATCGGGCGCGACATACATATAGGCGATACCATCATCGGCATCAAGGGACGTGTAGGCTTCGAGGCCGCCGCGCCAATGGTGATCATCAAAGCACACCACGCACTCGAGAAGCACGTCCTCACCAAATGGCAACTCAACTGGAAGGACCAACTGGCGCAATTCTATGGCAACTGGCTGCACGAGGGACAAATACTCGACCCGGTGATGCGGGATATAGAGGCCTTCTTCGAAAATTCGCAGCAACAGGTAACAGGTGATGTGTTCGTTGAACTCATGCCTTACCGTTTCAATGTCATTGGTATCGAATCAGCGTTTGACCTGATGAGCAGCCGTTTTGGTAAATACGGTGAGATGAATCACGGCTGGAGTGGAGATGACGTTCGTGGCTTCAGCAAGATATTCGGCAACCAGGTCTCGATCTATCACCAGGTAAAAGCAGCCGCGGATGCAAAAGATTAACGCAGGTATCATAGGTGGCGCAGGTTATACGGGTGGCGAACTGATCCGTTTGCTCATTCACCATCCGTATGTATCGGTCAATTTTATTCATAGCCGCAGCAATGCAGGTAAAGCGGTGCATACCGTGCACCAGGACCTGCTCGGCGATACGGACCTGGTATTCTCAGCCGGTCATTCAAACGAGGTGGATGTGATTTTCCTTTGCATGGGTCATGGAGAGTCAGGGAAATTCCTGGAGGAGAACGCCGTTGACCGAAAGGTGAAGATCATTGACCTGTCGAATGACTTTCGCCTTTCCGCAAGCAGGACATTCAATCAGCGCACCTTCGTGTATGGTTTGCCCGAACTGAACAAAGAGGCGATCCGTTCTGCGGATAGTATTGCCAACCCCGGTTGCTTTGCTACCGCGATCCAACTGGGTTTATTACCCCTTGCCAAAGCAGGATTACTGAACGAAGTGTATACAACAGGTATCACCGGTTCTACCGGCGCGGGCCAGGGTCTTTCGGCCACTTCGCACTTTAGCTGGCGTGCGAACAATATCCAGGCTTATAAAACATTGTCTCACCAGCACCTGGGAGAGATCGGAGAGTCACTGCTACAGCTCGGCGCTGAAGTCGACCTCAGTTTCGTTCCCTGGCGTGGTGACTTCACCCGTGGCATTTTCACCAGCTCCACCATCAATTGTGACAGTGGTATGGGTGAGTTATCAAAGCTGTATAACAATTTTTATTCTGCAGCGCCATTCACCTTGCTCAGCGAGGGCGCGATATTCCTCAAGCAGGTAGTGAACACCAATAAATGCGTGGTGCAACTGGAAAAAGTAGGAACGAAACTGGTGGTGCATACCGCGATCGATAACCTGCTGAAAGGTGCTTCGGGACAGGCCGTGCAGAATATGAACCTCATGTTTGGTTTTGAAGAAACTTCAGGACTCAACCTAAAAGCAAACGCGTTCTAAGATGAAGATGTTCGACGTATACCCGGTCAACGACATCAATATTGTTAAGGCCAGCGGCTCCTATGTTTGGGATGATAAAGGCACACGCTACCTCGACATGTACGGCGGCCACGCGGTCATCAGCATTGGGCATACCCACCCGCACTGGGTGAAGCGCATCGAAGACC
>JAJTCI010000301.1 GCA_021323155.1 Chitinophagaceae bacterium
AAAAAATAGGTATTTCCTTTTTCCCGGGCCTGCGTTAAAACATCAGAACTAACGGCGATCGTATCGGCATACCGGTCGCTGAACATGTATATCCTGGCGTCTGCGCGGTCATACGCCTGGACCGTCTTGTTCTTGAGTGCGCTGGCCGTAAGCAGGTCGATCTTGGTGATCACTTCGTGGTCAAATGTCTCGGATTGCAGTAGCCTGGCCGTCGTAATGGCACGGTTGATCAGCCGGGTCTTGATATGGTTGGTCCTGTTTGTTTTTGAAATGATGTACACAGTACTTCCTACCAGTACCAGGAGAAGGGTCGCGATGGCCGCGAAAAGGAATGTTATTCGTAGTCTGATGGGCATCTCAGTCCCTCAATATATAGCCCATCCCTACCTGTGTCTGGATGAGCTTGGTTTCAAACGGTTTGTCGATCTTGCTCCGCAGGTAATTGATGTATACATCGATCACGTTGGTGTTCGTGTCGAAGTCGATCTCCCATACTTTCAGCGCGATATCAGCTCGGGACACCACCTTGTTCTTGTTCCGGACAAGGTACTCCAGCAACTGGAATTCCTTTGCGGTAAGATTGATCACCACGCCCGCTCTCTTTACTTCCCGGCTATCGAGGTTGATCTCCAGGTCGGCCGCTTTTAACACGTTCCCGACGGGGATATTCTGGTGCAGGGTTCGTTTCAAGAGGACCCTCAGCTTCAACAGCAGTTCTTTAAATTCAAATGGCTTCACGATGTAATCATCGGCGCCGGCGTCATAGCCTTCGATCTTATCATTTAAGGCGCTCAACGCGGTGAGCATGATCACTGGTACCTGCGGGTTATTCGCCCGTATGGCTTTGCACAACTCATACCCGTTCATGCCAGGCAGGTTGATATCCAGTATCACCGCGTCGAAAGTATCTGATTTAAATAATTTGTAGCCGATAGATCCGTCGTAAGCCAACGTAACCGTATAACCGTTCTCGGTCAACCCTAATTTAAGGGCGTCCGCGATCTTCGGTTCGTCCTCCACCAGTAATATTCTTCTTTCGTCAGTCACGGCTTACCAGCTTAAGAGTGCAATTTACGTTGCCCGGGTGATTCAAATAGCAGTAACCCCATCGCCACTCATTTCTGAACCGCGGCACTGATGTTCATCAGGTCGATCATCAGGTTGAACGCGTCCTGCGTCGGACTATTTTTCAGTTTTAACGGTTTCAGGATATAACCTGAGATGCCCAGGGCGGCCGCTGCATCCTTATCCGTCTTTTCATCGGAGGTGGTAATGATAAAGCACTTCAGGTGCCTCCAGCGCTCGTCCTGCCTGATCGAGGAAAGGAACTCGAGGCCGTTCATCTTGGGCATACTAACATCTACCAGTGCCACGTCGGGGACAACGGTATTGTTGCTTAACAGTTCCAGCGCTTCTTCGCCGTTCTTCGCGATGTAGAGTTTATAGAAGATATTCGTCTTGTCTAGCGTCCTCCTGATATCCATCGCATCCAGTTGATCGTCTTCTACCAGTAAAATCGTTATCAGCTTGTCCATATCGTACTTGTTTATTCTATAGCCTTTTCAATAACTGTTCAATAAAAAGTGCCGGGCATTCCGCATGGCAGAATCCCGGCAACTGTCCCTCGCACCACCAGTTTGAAAAAACTATGATTTTCTTAACTCCGGTGTAAAGGTGCAACACCGCCGTTAGACTGCGGTTAGATGAGAATTAGAATCCGATTAGAACTCGGTCACCGCAATGTTTGCCAGCATTGCCTGAGTCGTGCAGCGTGCCCGGGTAGTCGGAAAATTGCAGCTTATTGAAAATAACTGAGAGGACAAAATGCCTTCGCTATTGCCGGCACAAAAAACGTATGGACTTTTATTGTACAGACCATACGAGGGTTTGCTCATGTTAATTTTGTAAAGACAAGTAAGATAACATATATACAATGTGCGAATGAAGCTTTAAATTTATTCCTGAATTGCTTGATGAGCATTCCACCTTTCCAGGGCCGAGAGCGTTAATCGGGAAAGATTTTGCAGAAAGGAAATATTTGCAACGAGATTTCCCGAAAATAGGGTAAGGCGCTCTACCTCCCGAACCAGTGCAGTAAAATTCCTGTAGCTCAACGTCGATCTTGGAATATTTCGAGAAGACTCATAGCCGACTCACGACCTGGCTTGATTAGCTGCATATTCAAAAACGTCTTTCCAGCCTTACATCCAACAATACAGTGTTGTAGGTAGGTATGCTCATATGATTTGAAAAAATATCATATTTTAGGTTTATGGAAAGATACCTGGTTCTAGCAAGAGTTTGCCTGATACTCCTGCTTAGCTTAGTCATGTGCCAATATCTGTATAGTCAACCTGTGCCACGCTTTACAACTACGTTAGGTTCGCCGCTGGGGGCAGATGAAGGTAATGCTGTAGCTACTGATGGAGCAGGTAATGTTTATGTAGCCGGGCAGTTTGAAGGTAAAGCCATTATCAGCGGCGTTACACTCATCAGCGATGGAAGGACTGATATGTTTTTTGCAAAATACAACAGTACCGGGGTGTTGCAATGGATAAAAAGAGCAGGCGGTCCCGGGAAGGATTATCCCCGTAGCATCAGCATTTTCAACAACGAGATATACATTACCGGTAACTTTGGTTATACCGCCAACTTTAATACGCCTTCACAGGCCGGAAGTAATGAACTTACTGCCACCACCGTTGAAAATTCCAACTTCTTTATTGCAAAATATGGTGATGATGGTAGTATCAAATGGCTTAGAAGTGCAGGACCTGAAGACAGATCGTCCACCTCTGGCAACAGGATCGCAGTAAACTACACAGGAGTTTATATAGTAGGGCAATTTGGAGATACTTTGACGTTTTCAACTCCGGCCACACCAGCCAATACTATTATGCCAAGGGGACAATGGGATGCATTTTTAGCTAAATACGATCATAATGGAAATTTTGTCT
>JAJTCI010000045.1 GCA_021323155.1 Chitinophagaceae bacterium
GTAGGTGAAAGCATGGCGCATATTTACAGCGTGATCGGCCAGAAGAACCAGAATGACCGGGAAAGCTGGTATATGATCGACTCTTCTTTTATCACCACCTTGCCGGATACCTGGGGTATCGGGGAGCGGTTCCTGATGCTGCCCATCAACAAATGGGACAATGATTATCACCGCGTGGTCCTTGGTGGCATCACCTGTGATAGCCATGACTACTACGACTCTGAAGAACACATCAATGAGGTGTTCCTGCCCAAGATCCACAACGCTGATATGAATGACCCGGACAACAAGGAGCCCTTGTTCGTTGGCTTCTTTCACACAGGGGCTTACCAGGACCAGATCAGTGGGTACGGCGGCATCAAACACTGCCTCATCCCTTCACCCAAACACATCATCGTTGAACAGGATAAGAATGGGAAATTGGTTGATTGGGTGTATGCGAAAGAGCAAAGTGCTCAGAGTATGCTGAAGATACTAGGGTACATTAAATAATTCCCGACCCTGGGTGCAGGTATCTCGTCATACGCCAACGGATTTTGCGATAGTTCGTCCATAAGTTATATTTAGCTGATGAATGCGACCGAGTTGCAGCTTTCTTTTTTTCAGAAGATCAAGGATACAATCCCGCCCCATAAAGCACTCGTGGATGAGGTGGCCGAACTTTTGAACATCAGCAATGACAGCGCTTACAGGCGAATTCGTGGTGATAAAGCCCTGACACTTGACGAAGTGCAGGTTTTGTCCAAACACTATAAGGTATCCCTTGATAGCGTGTTACACCTGGGCGATGGCTCAATCGTATTCCATGGAACCTATTATCAAAAAGAGACCTTTGGCTTCGACAATTATCTGAAGGGTATCGCACAGGACCTAAGCGCCTTTTCCAGCGCCCGGGAGATCGAATTATTTTACATCACCAAGGACATACCTCTGTTTCATCTTTTCATGTTCCCCGAACTGGCGGCTTTCAAATGTTACTTCTGGAGCCGGTACAATCTCAACCTGCCACAATTCAATAAAGGCCAATTCCTGATCGAGGATTTTATTGGCATTTTTAATGAGACGGGGAAAAACATATCAGAGCAGTACCTCGATATACTCTCGACAGAAGTCTGGAACCTTGACTGTATCAACACCACCATCCGCCAGATAGATTATTACCGCGAAAGCAATGTGTTTAAGTCGAAGGAAGACATCTATACGCTATTTACCCGGCTTGAAAACCTGGTGGATCACATCGAAAAGCAGGCGGAACTGGGTTATAAGTTCTCCCCAGGCTTGCCTAAACATGCCAGGGCTAAATACAACGTTTTTGTAAACGGGTTCCTGCTCGGGGATAATACCATCCTGGTGGTGCTGGATGGCCGAAAAATGGTCTTTATCAACCACAATGTGATGAACTATATCATGACGAACAATGACCAGTTCATCGAGTACACGCATGATACCATACAGGTATTGCTGAAGAAGTCCACGCTCATAAGTGAAGTGGGAGAGAAAGACCGCCAGTTATTTTTTGACAGCCTGCGCGAGCGCATCTACGATAAGAAAAAACTGCTGTAACGCTTAGCTTTCGTCAAACTCGTGAACGATCCTTTCCAGCTGCCGCACATAACCCCCATACATTTTCCAAAGGTACCATCGCGTGAAATAATAGAATCCTACCACAACCACCAGGAGGCCGGCCGATAAATAGCCGATGGTCTCCCAATCAACCGGTTTAGGCACTTTACCGGGATCGTTATAGCTGAGCCATGCGGTGAATACAAAGCATGCCGGCATCAACAACAATGTCAATTGGAGGTAACGCCGCATATATTCCTTCAATAAAGCCACCAGGCTTTCAACATTCTGTTTGACTGGAGTACTCGCGGAAACGGTGGCCGTTTTGCGAAGCAGCAGGTAGAGCACGATCACGAATGCTATACCTACGACCCCGATTATGCTGAAATAGACATTATAAACCCAGGTATCATCAAGCAATAGCATCGCTGCGCAGAAGAGCGTAAAGGCTACCGATACCAGCATCTCCAGCCAGATGCTGCGTCGTAGCTTTTGCACAAGAGATACAGTATCACTTTCCAGCAATGATTCAATATCCTTTTCAGAACGCTGGGCCGGGACGGCCGCCATTCTTTGATTCAACGCTTGTTTTAACTCATCCAGTTCCATTGCGTCAGTTTGCAGGTTGATAATACTTTAGTGTTTCTTCTTTTAATTTAGCCTTCACCCGGTTCATCTTTACCGCCACGTTATTTGCGGTGATGCCGAGCATCTCGCCAATGTCCTTATAGCTATAATCTTCGAGGTAAAGCATGACAAGCGCCTTGTCGATCTTAGACAGGGCTGCGATCGCTTTATGCATGGCAGCTACCTGTTCCTCCACGGGATCGTGTTCTTCAGCGCTGTCTGGTAATTCAGCGGTCTCTGTACGTAGTCGCCTCTTCTGTTTTCGAAAGAAAGTAATGGCGGTATTTAAAGCCACCCGGTAAAGCCAGGTAGAAAAGCGGGCGTCGCCGCGAAAATTGTTCACCGCTTTCCAGGCCTGTAAGGTAATTTCCTGGAAGAGGTCTTCCCGACCGGCAACATCTTCCATATAGACGTTGCAGATCTTATGAATAATATTCTGGTGCCTGTTCAGCAGGCCAACGAACTCCTGCTCCTGCATGCTATCTTTTTACCGGTTTCACCTTGTAGCCCTGTTTGCGCAACAGGCTGATCACACCGTATTCGCCCGCGAGATGGCCAGCACCAACGGCAAAGAACGAAGGCTTGCTTTTCATTGCCTCAGCGATAACAGGGATCCAGTTCTCGTTCCTTTTTTTCAGCATCACTCCTTCATATTCGCCGAAGTCTTCATCCTCGGTATTCATCTGGATCATCTGCTGGATATCCTGGCGTTTATAAACATCAACCAGCTTTTCAAAACCCAGCCGGGCACTGTCCATGTTGTACATCGTTTTCATGAACATCTCCGCCTGTACTTTATAAGGGATGGAATCAAGCACACCCAGCTGGTCTTCCACCTTTTCCAGGCCTAAAACAGACATCGTTTTCTCCTTCGCCATCTTCATCAGCACCTGTTCCCAACCCTCGGGCTGGCATCCGAGGATGGAGGGATAAATCATGCCCATCAGCAGTATCGGCTTTGCGCGGTTCATCATGCTAAGGGGCATGCCCGTCTTTGTCTGAAATATGGTTGCAACCGAATCATAGTCTTCCTCTGATAACAGCGTTTTGAGGCTGCTGCCATCCCGCATCATCATGCCCATCGCCATCTTCAGCATGGTGGCCGGGTTGTCCATGTCAAGTTCAAGGTAAAGTTGCCCGGTACTTTCAAAAGCGGATTTCAATTTGGGTGAAACGCTGATATCATCCGGGCACATCACGTGTATCGTGCCGTACAGGTAAGACGGCGCTTCGAGGCCTTTCCCCTCTATTTTCCAAAGCAGCGACTTTTCCTTAGGAGCCTGCGCAATTGAAAGAAAAGCGGCAAAAAGGTATGGGAAGGAGAGAAGTAGCTTTTTCATCGTTGTGTTAGTAGTTATGGTGAGCAAATTATTACAAGCAATCCACAATGTTGCGTTAAGTTCCCGTGCCAGGACATGCATGCTATCCGGATTAGTAAAAAACAGGCCCCACTTGAAGAAGTGAGGCCTAACCAAAACCAACTGCTTGCCCCTTCGGGCTGAGAAAGTTCAGCTGTTATTGTACAGCAATCTCTTTAGGCACTACCTTGACTTCCTCTTTTTTCGGAAGCAAGAGCTTCAATATGCCGTCTTCATATTTCGCTTCGATGCCTTCGGTATTTACTTTTTCGTCAACAGTAAAGCTTCTCTTAAAGCTGCTGCTGCGAAATTCTTTGCGATGTGTCTTTACATCTTTGGTATCCTCCTCCTGGCGGTGTTCATAGCTGATGCTTAGCACGCCCTTGTCCAGGCTGATCTTAAAGGCTTCCTTTTTAAGTCCCGGCGCCACCAGTTCAAGTTGGTAAGCGTCGTTTGTTTCCTGGATATTCACCGGCGGGATAGAGAAGTTCATATCTCTTCCCCAACTGGCCGGGATATTACCGAGGAGGTCGTCGAAAATGTTGTCAAGGTTCCTGAAGTTGTGTTTTACGAGTGTCATAGCGGTCTATTTTTAGTTTCTTTAAAATTGTTGTCGTGGTTGGTGTGGTCAAATGGTATACCGGCGGCGTTTTTGGCACTTTTCGTCAGTATTTCGCTGTCTTTATGGCAATTTTTTTTACCGGCAATAGACAGTTTGTCTGCGTGGCGAGCGATCATTACCTGTAAATTTGCGGTCTAAACAAAAACAGCATATGTATCCCGCAGAAATAGTGTTACCAATGAAAGCAGAGTTGACTGACAATGGTTTTGAAGATATGACCAGCGCAGGCGAAGTAGAAGATACTCTCAACAAAGAAGGGACCACCTTAGTGGTGATCAACTCTGTATGTGGTTGTGCCGCTGGTGCCGCAAGGCCAGGTGTATTGATGGCTGTAAACAATGCTGCGAAACGTCCTGACCGGTTGGCAACTGCTTTTGCCGGTTTTGACACCGAGGCCGTGAATAAAGTAAGAGAACACCTGCTGCCTTATCCACCCTCTTCTCCGGCCATTGCCTTGTTCAAAGATGGCGAATTGGTGAGTATGGTTGAGCGGCACCAGATAGAAGGTCGTCCAGCGAATGTGATCGCACAGCACCTGATCACTTTGTTCGATCAGCATTGTAACTGACATAGCTTTGTTATAGATGGGTTAGTAAGTGCCCCGCGAAAGCGGGGCATTTTTTTAGGCTGCCAAGCTTAAGCCTTACCCGGGCAGCGGTATACCATTCACGTTTTTCCCCTAACATTGCACCATGTATCCAAACCTCTATTACGCCTTCGAGGACCTGTTCGGAATCAAGATTAAAGGATTGCAGCTGATCAATTCATTCGGATTTTTTGTTGCCATCGCATTCCTCGTAGGCGCATGGGTACTCACCAGGGAACTTAGACGCAAGGAAGCGAAAGGAGTGATGGATTTTACAGAACGTACGATCGTATCCGGTCAACAGGTATCGGTTTTTGAAGTGGTACTTAATTTCGCGTTGGGATTCTTTTTGGGTTTTAAACTGATTGGTGCATTCATCATGACCGAAGCGATGGATGACCCCCAGGCGTTCATCTTCTCCGGGAAGGGCCACCTGGTCGCCGGTCTCATTACAGCGGCGCTCTTCGGCGGACTTAAATTACGGGAGAGAATGGCGTCTTCATCCGGCAAGCCTGAAAAAAGGGTGGTCCGTATTTGGCCGCATGACCGGGTAGGAGACCTGGTGATCTACGCCGCGATATTCGGTTTTGCCGGGGCTAAACTTTTCGACATACTGGAGAACCCCGCTGGTTTTATGGATTCCTGGCGTGAATGGCGTGCCGGAAGAAGTGACGCCGCATCTTTCCTTTTCAGTGGCCTGACGATCTATGGCGGATTGATCGTAGCAACGATCGCTATTATCATTTATGCACGCAAGCACAAAATCGCCGTGTTGCACCTTGCCGACGCGTTTGCACCTACCATGATGATCGGTTACGCGATTGGCCGGATCGGCTGCCAGGTCTCCGGTGACGGTGACTGGGGAATCGTGAACAGTGCTTATATCAGTGACGCCCAAGCAAACATTGTTGCAGCCACTGCGGCTGATTTCCCTGCCGCGCTGCAGGCCAACGCAACCTTTTACGTTCAGAAATTTGGATCCTTGGCCAATGTGGAGCATATTTCCGTACAGGGGGTTTCATGGCTGCCGGATTGGTTATTTGCCTACAATTATCCCAATAACGTGATCAATGACGGGGTACGGTTGGCAGGCTGTGAGGGCAGGTTCTGCTCTTACCTGCCTTTAACGGTATTTCCCACGCCTCTATATGAGTTCCTTGCCTGTACATTCCTCTTCTTCGTTCTCCTGTTCCTGAGGGATCGTATGCGATTTGCCGGGCAATTAGCGGCTATTTATTTGGTTTTTAACGGAGTAGAAAGGTTCCTTGTCGAAAAGATAAGGATCAACAATACCTATGACACCTTGCCTTTTCAGCCCACCCAGGCTGAGATCATTTCTACTTTGCTGATTATCGCCGGGATCATTTTATACTTCTACGCGCCTAAAATTCAGCCCGCTAAACCAAAGAACAGCGGTGAATTACCGCTTATCACACCAAAGTAACCGTTTCCTGACAATTTCGTTTTGCAGATGGGCGGCTAACACCAGTCATCCTTGCATACTACCGTTCATGTTTAAATATTGTACTTGGCTATGCAAAGTACCTACCTTTGAACTGTAATCAATTAGCCATAGTACTAAACCAACAAGACATGAAAAGACTATCTATACTCCTAACCTCAGCCATGATTTTAATGGGACTTACGGCTTTCTCTCAGGGAACCGGGAAGATCACAGGCCATGTGGCGGGGAGTGAAAAAGCAATCGAGGCGGCCACGATCAGCCTTTTAAAGGCTAGCGACTCCTCTGTGGTAAAGCTGGCCCTTACCAGCAAATCCGGTAATTATGAGATCGAAAAAATAAAAGATGGCACCTACCTGATCGCTGTGCAAGCTGTCGGGTACATCAAGTTTTATGGACAACCCTTCCAATTTTCTTCTGCAAAAGACTTCCAGCACGAGGCGATCAACCTGGTCCAGGGTAACAATAGCTTGCAGGACGTTACCGTTGCCTCCAGGAAACCATTAGTAGAAAATAAGATCGATCGCACCATCGTGAATGTCGAGGCTTCGGTGACCAACGTCGGAAGTAGCGCATTGGAGGTGTTGGAGAAATCACCAGGTATATCGGTAGACAGGGATGGCAACATCAGCCTGAAAGGAAAGCAGGGGGTAATGGTGCTTATTGACGGAAGGCCTACCCAGCTGGGCGGCACAGACCTAGCTAATTATCTTAGAGGCATGACAGCCAGCCAGCTCGACCAAATCGAGATCATGACCAATCCGCCCGCCAAATTCGATGCTTCGGGCAATGCGGGCGTCATCAACATCAAAACCAAAAAGAACAAGCAGATGGGCTATAATGGAACATTCAGTTTCAACTATGGCCAGGGCAGGTACCCGAAATTGAACGAGTCACTAAATTTCAACTACCGCCACAACAAGATCAACTTCTTTACCACGCTCACACATAATTACGTCCGCGGCTTTAATAAGCTGGAGATCGATCGTCGGTTTACAGATAAGACCACCAAGCAGCTTGTCTCGATTTTTGAGCAGGAGGCCAGGATGAAACTGGAAGGCCGGTCAGTAAATGCGAAAGCAGGTCTCGACTTTTTTGTCGACAAAAAAACAACCTTCGGTATTGTGCTTAACGGCTACCTGAATCCCAGGGACAACGAGAACAACAACGTAACAAATATTTCGGATCCTTCTGGTGTGCTGACGCGCCAGACCCGGGCAACCGTAGACAATCACCAGTCATGGAGAAATTTCAGTACCAATTTTAATTTCCGCAGGTTGCTGGATTCAGCGGGGAAAGAACTGACGGCGGATGTAGATTATATCAATTATGGTTCACGCAACAGGCAGGATATGATCAACTCTTATTTCGACGCTTCGGGCAACAGCATTCAGAAGGCGGATACCTTAATGGGTTTCCTGCCACAGGACATTAATATCTATAGTGGACGCATCGATTATGCCCAGCCCTTCGGTAAAGGAGCAAGATTTGAGGCCGGGGTAAAAAGCAGTATCGTGCGTACCGACAATGACGCGGTTTACGACAGCGTGCAATATGGCCAGGTGATCCGAGACCTTAACCGTAGCAATCATTTCATCTACGAGGAAAATATCAACGCGGCCTACGTTAACCTCAGCGGCCCCCTTGGCAAAAAATTCAATGGCCAGTTGGGATTGCGAATGGAGAACACGATCGCTAAAGGTGACCAGGTGACGACGGGTGAAAAATTCGAGCGCAACTATACGCAACTGTTCCCAACCGCATACCTGCAGTATAAGATGAACGATAAGAACAATTTCGGTCTAAACTACGGCAGGAGAATTCGTCGCCCCAACTACGAAAGTCTCAACCCCTTTGTAAACTTCCTGGACCGCTACACCTACCAGCAAGGTAATCCGAACCTGAGGCCGCAGTTCAGCCATAACATAGAACTCAGTCACTCGTTCCGGAGTTTCTTTACCACCACGTTGAATTACACTACTACCAATGACATAATCCAGCAGGTCATGGAACAGAACGAAGACAAGAACGAAACCTTTGTAAAGCAGTCGAACATCGCCAAGCAAAGACAATACGGTGTTTCTGTAAGCATGAACATGCCGCTGAACAAATGGTGGACAAGCAGCATATACGTCAATGCTTTCAACAACCGTTTCGAAGGACTCGTAAACAACACGCATGTTGTTGTGTCAGCGAACACCATCGCGGTAAACGGCTCACAGCAATTTAAACTGAACAAGAAGTCCACCGCCGAGATCAGCGGGTTTTACAGGACCGCAGGATTCGATGGCCTGTTCAAGGCAAAGCCAATGGGAATGCTCGCGCTTGGGTTCAGTCATAATATGCTGAAGAACCAGGGTACACTCCGGGTCACCATACGTGATATTTTCTATACGCAGCAATTCCAGGCAGAAAGCAAATACAGCAATATCGATGTGAAGATCCGTGAAGCAAGGGATTCCAGGGTATTCAATGTGGGCTTCACCTATCGTTTCAGCAAAGGCAAGATCAACGGAACACCAAAACGCCGGAATGGAAGCGCGGCAGAAGAGCAAGGTAGGGTAGGCGGAGGCAACTAATGTATATACCGGACATGGAACTCTGCCCGTCGGAGTTCCGTCTCCAGTTGTCATACGTTTATTTCCGTTCATCCCTATTTAGCAATTTGTCGCATTTCCGGAAGATCAATTTTGCCCGCATACTAATGTGCACACAATCGCTGTTTATGAAACATATTTTTACCCTCTTACTCCTGGCAATCACAATAGCCAGCCAGGCGCAGACCAAAACAGGCAAGATATTCGGTTCCGTTAGGAATACTGAAGGGAAAGCGATCGAGGCAGCCACCGTGTCGCTGCTCAAAGCAGATGACCAGGCGCTGGTGAAAATCAGCGTGACCGATAAAGATGGCAGGTTCGAATTCGACCGCATCCCGGAGGGCAAATTTATCCTGAGCATATCCGCCGCTGGATATGGCTTATTAAAGTCAGCCCCGGTCGAAGTCACTACTACCGCTCAACTGGTAGATGCCGGCGCCTTTGCGGCACAGCCAGCTGCTTCTATGCTTGCCGGCGTGGAGGTGGTATCTAAAAGACCGCTCATTGAGAACCGGATCGACAAGACAATTGTTAACGTGGATGCTTCGCCATCCAATACCGGGTTGTCCGCACTGGAAGTGTTGGAGAAATCACCCGGTATCGTTATTGATAATAACGACAACATCAGTGTAAAGGGTAAGTCGGGTGTGATCATCCTGATCGACGGAAAACCTTCCTACCTCAGCGGGCAGGACCTGGCGAACTTCCTTCGTAACATGCCGTCCAACCAGCTCGACCAGATCGAGATCATGACGCAGCCGTCGGCTAAATTTGATGCTTCAGGTAACTCTGGCGTGATCAATATCAAAACCAAGAAAAGTAAGGCCAATGGGTTTAACGGCAGCGTGAATAACAGTATGATATTTGCCAATTATTACAAGAACACCAGCGGGGTGAATTTCAACTGGAGAAAGAACAGTGTGAACGTATTCGGTAACTATGGCCTCGCTTTATGGGAAGGCTTCAACGAGATTCATATAGAAAGGGCCTTCCGTAAAGACGCGAACACACCGGCGAACCGTTATTTCGACCAGGACAATTTCGGGCGTTTCTCCGGTTACCCTCATAATTTCAAACTGGGGGTCGACGTATTTGCTTCGAAGAACACGACCATTGGTGCGCTGGTGACAGGCAACTTTGACGTCAGGAAGTTTTTGACTGAGGGCGTTAATAATATTTATGATAGCCTGCATGTGCTCACGAAGGTCAACCGTTCGCTCACGGAAACAAAAGACCCCTGGACCAACGTCGGTGGAAATATCAATTTCAGGCAGGTGCTGAATAAGAAAGGTGCCGAGATCACTGCTGATGCGGATTACGTGATCTATCGCACAAAAGGAAACCAGTTTTCTGATAACTACTTATTCAATCCCGATGGTACCCTTTCCAGCTCACCCGGCCAGGAAAATCCATACCATCTGAAAGGCTACCTGCCCGCCCAGATAGACATATACACGCTCAAGAGCGATTATACTCAGCCATGGGGGAAGAGCGGCAGGTTGGAAGCGGGCTTCAAATCAAGTTTTGTAAAAACGGACAACGATGCGCAGTATACGTACTACGATGCTACGCAGGCGAAATGGCTTGTAGACGCGGGGAGAAGTAATCATTTCCTTTACGAGGAGCGCATCAATGCAGCCTATGTAAACACTCAGCAACAGGTGAAGAAATGGGGGTTCCAGGCTGGCCTGAGGATAGAACAGACAATGGTGAAAGGCAACCAGCTTGCCCAGAACAAGACCTTCGAAAGAGAATATACGAGATTGTTTCCTACCGCTTACGTAAGCTATAAACCCAATGATAACAATACCATTGGCCTCAGTTATGGCCGCAGGATCGAGCGTCCCGGTTACCAGGACCTGAATCCTTTCCAATACCTTCTGGACCGTTATACATTCCGCCAGGGCAACCCGGAACTACAGCCACAGTTCAGCCATAATATGGAACTCAGCTACAATTACAAAGGCAGGCTGAATGTCTCTACGAATTATACGAAGACCACCGATATCATCAATGACGTCATCAAAACCAGCGTCGACCCCAGCAGCGAATATCCCCTGACCTTCCAGGTAAAAGATAACGTCGCACAGAGAACCAACATTGGCC
>JAJTCI010000302.1 GCA_021323155.1 Chitinophagaceae bacterium
AAGGAACAGCAACTGGAATGGGTGGAAGACAGTTCGAACGCTTCCACCAAATACACACGCAACTATATCCGCCACGAAGTGTTGCCTTTGGTGAAGCAAGTATTTCCCACAGTGATGCAAAACCTGGGTGGCAGTATTGAACGCTGGCGCGAAAGTGGGGTGCTGTACAGGCAGGCAGTGGAAAAAGTAAAATCCGGCTTGTGCGAAGTGCTGGGTAACGAAGTGCATATCCCGGTGTTGAAACTGAAAAAATCGTCGCCACTCAAGACGATCGTCTTCGAAATCATTAAGGATTTTGGATTCAGCGCCGCGCAAAGCGACGAAGTGATTGGTTTGCTTGAAAGTGGCAGCGGTAAATACGTTGCCTCCGCTTCACACCGCGTATTGCGTAACAGGAACTGGCTCATCATAGCACCGAATCAAACCGAATCGTCCAACCATATACTTATTGAGACGGACGAAAGGGAACTGGAATTCCCGTTAGGGAAACTGGAAGTTGAACGTACTGTAAACTGTCAACCCCGCCTGAAAGATGCAGTCGGGCAGGCGTCAACTGTCAACTCAATAGCCACGCTCGACGCTTCCCACATCACCTTCCCCTTACTCCTTCGACGTTGGAAGCAGGGGGATTATTTCTATCCATTGGGTATGCGGAAGAAAAAGAAACTCAGCCGTTTCCTGATCGATAATAAAGTTTCAGTGATCGATAAAGAGAACACCTGGGTGATCGAGAGCGATAAACGGATCATCTGGGTGGTCGGACGCCGCATTGATGACCGCTTTAAGATCATACCCTCCACGAAGCAAGTGCTTCGCCTCAGTATTACAAACCGCTGATCCAGGCCTGTACCTGCTCAAGGAATTTTTGTCCGACAGGGTAATCCGCCAGGAAGAAACAAGTCACCAACAGGAATACGATACCGTATACCGCGCCCCAGAAATGCGCGGAGTGATTGATACTTCCACCGCCACGTTTGTCGAGGTAGGCCGATATCGCCAGGTAGAGCACGCCGAAGATGAAAGCGGGTATCCTTACACCGGGAAGAATGATCAGACCAAGCGGTACCATCGGTGCCAGGAAGATAAACGCGAACACCACCGCCGCCACCGCGCCGGACGCGCCAAGGCTCTTGTAATAATAGTTATCCTGGTTCTTCAGGTATGTGGGCAGCAGGCAGACCACGAGTGAAGAAACGTATAACACGACGTACAGCCATTTACCGTTGTCATTGAACAGTTGTTCGAAATACACTTCCACCGCGCCACCGAACATGTAAAACGCGTACATATTGAACACCAGGTGGATCACGTCGGCATGGATAAAGCCACAGGTGATAAAGCGGTACCATTGTTTGCGCCGCGAGACCGCCGGCGGGTAGAATATGAGATCGTCGATCACTTTCTGGTTGCTGAAGCCCGCGATAGACAGGATCGCGGTGAGGATGATGATAATAAGCGTGATACTGAGATGCGGGGTATTGAATTCCATCAGGGGTGATGATATTTTTCGTTTCGCAAAATGGTGCAGGCACGGTATACCTGCTCGGCTAATATAAGCCTTGCCAGCATGTGCGGAAAAACTAATTTGGAAAGCGACCAGGTAAAGTCAGCGCGCTTCGAGATCCTTTCATCTACGCCGAATGCGCCACCGATGAGGAACACCAGTTTCCGCGTGCTTTCATTTGATTTCTGCTGTATTAATTTTGATAGTTCTTCTGAAGAGATATTCTTTCCACGTTCATCCAGTAAGACCAGGCGGTCTTCGTCGGTCAACATGCCCAGCACCACCTCCGCCTCGGCTTTCTTCAGTTCCGCTTCTCCCAAGACCGCCGCGTTTTTTGGTGGCGGTATGATCAGCCATTCCACTTTGAAATACCGGGAGACGCGGTTGGTGAAATCCTCAACGCCTTCCTTTATGTATTTTTCATGTGGCTTACCGATGCTCCAGAACAGGATCTTCATGCGGCGAAGATAACACCGCCGGACCGTACCAACCAGTAGGGCATGAAGCGTGTTTGTTGGTGTACAGTCACCCTCAGGGTGAGCAGACACCGGTGCTGACTTCGCGTGTAGCCGATGTCTATAGTTTATTATCTAAAATCTACTATCTATTATCTGTAATCTGCTTCACCCGCTTCTGCCTCCTCCTGGTCAAACCAGTCGTCATGCATGGCCTTCGACGCCGCATGAATAATGCGCATCATTCTTTTCTTGGTCTCCTGCATCCTTTGCTCTTCCATCTTGCTGAACAGCTTTCCATCCACGCCATTCAGCACTTCCAGGCAGTAGCAGGCCGTATTAATATAATCGGTGGCATAAGGCAGGTATTCATCCACACGGCCATTCTCGGTTTGTTCCTCCTTCAGGTTCGTATTGGCTTCATTGATCATGGCGTTCCCTTTAGATTGCCACGTGCAATTATTGTTCCCTCCGCCCGGTTCGGGGACTGGTAAATTAACTGATTTCTAACTGCTTGCCATCCAATGGAGAATTTGCGCGGTGCCGGGAAACCCCGGGAATACGTAGTCCTGCAGCCCGATCCTTTACCCAATTTTGTGGGGTGTTGGGTAATGATAATGGGACATACAGGGGCATAAGCGACTGTAAGCTCGTGCCTTACTCTTTACTGATTTCTTTATACCTGGCAGTTGATGTACCTCCTTGTTTTTCAAGTAATTTTGTGCCCAAATTGAAAACCGTGAGAAAGCGAATACTCCCCCTGGTCATTGCGTCAATGGCGCTCGCCGGCCAGGCCGTGGGACAAAAGATCAAGAGCGATGACATCGAGTACCAGTACCGCCGGCTGCCGATGATCCCCTTAGGCGCATCGGTCAGCCATTTCAACGTCATCATCAATGCGGCTTATGAAGAGAAGAATAAGAAGATGGTAGCGGATTACGAAGCGGCAAAGAAAGCGGCCAATGATAAGTATCAAAAAGAAATGGCGGCTTATCCCGCGCTGGTGAAACAGGCGGAAGACAAATACGAGGCGGAACTCGCGGAATACAACAAGAAATCATTGGGACAAAAAATACTGGAGAAAAATGTATTGGGTGAGAACAATAAACCGGTGAAACAACTGCCCTCCAAACCTTACCTCGAAACAGTCTCTGCACCGGTACTGATGACGACTTACGATTACGAAGCACTTGGCAATACCTATATCAATATCGGTGGAATGCAAAGGAATTCCTCCAATGCCTTACAGGTGATCGTGACCTTGCAGGGATTCGATTTCACGCAGCCCCGCACCATCAGCGAACAAAAGAACGTATATAACATCAGCACGAAGTCTACCGGCATGGCCACCTATTACAAGACCGAATTTTCTTACCGTCACCCCATGACGGTTAAAGTGCTGGCCGCTGACGGCAAAGAACTGCTGAATATCACGCCACAGGAATTGAACGTCTACAAGATCTATAGCACGCCTTCTTCAGAAAGACCCGGTTCGGTCAATCCCGAACTGCTTGTAAAAACGCACGAGGAGAAAGTATTGCAGTCGGGCCTTGCGTTCATCAACGACCTGCTGAACGACAAGTTCGGGTTTGGCTATGTGAAACAAAAAGCCACGTTGCAGTATGTGAAAGAGAAGGGAGACGAGTATGCCGACCTGATGACGGCTTTCAACGAGGCTTCTTCCGGGCTTTCGTTATTGCAAAACGATGAGGCCACGGCAAAAACAAAACTGCAACAGGCAGTAACGCTTTGGAATAACGCGCTGAAGGAATCCGATCCTTCGAATAAGAAAGCGCGGATCGATAAGGACGTTACGCTCGCCATTTATTTCAACCTGCTGGAAGCGCATTTCGCCCTGGGCGATGCCGATGCCGGTCGCGACGTGCTGGCAAAGATGAATGCGCTGAGCATGAGTAATTCAGAACGGACCTCGAAGCTGGAATTTGAAAAACGATTCACCGATCTCAAGACTAGAAAACAGAATAACCAATAACATATGAAACAATTAATGGGCCTGATGGCCATGCTGTGCTGTTCTTTCCTGGCCAATGCGCAGGTAAAGGTGGAACTGGGAAATACCGCGGATATCACTTTTAAGAAGCAACCCAAGGTATCTTCCTTCGTGGCAGGTGATAAATACTATTTCATCTTCAAGACTTCCGAGGGATACAATCACACGTTTAACCTGGCCGTCGCGGATAAGGACGGGCATATGGATTACCCCGGCGAGATCAAATTCAACGTAGGCGCTTTCAACAATTCATTCGAGATAAACGCCTTCCAGGCGGTCGGTAATAAAATGCTGGCGCTGGTGGAGAACCGCGATAAGAAAGCCGGGCAGAATAGGCTCACCTTGAAAACTGTTGACGAGCGCGGTGCACTGAGTGCCACCGGCACCGAGATCGGGAGCATCGCCTATGAAAAGATGATGAAACCCGGCACCTGGTACAGCGCGGTGAGTCCTGATAAGAAGCACCTCGCTATCGTAGCACAGATGCCTTTTGATAAAGGACAGCCCAATCATTTCCAGTATTATTTCCTGGACGAGAACCTGAAGGTGGTGCAGACCGGTAAGTTCGATATGCAGCATGAGAAGGAATTACGTTTTCATTCATTTTATACATCTGACAAGGGCGACTTCTATTTTATCACGGATGATTTTGATAAGAGCTACCGTTATCCCATCGTCTACAAAGCGAAAGCCGGCTCTACGGAAACTTCTGTAATGCCTGCAACGTTGCCGGAAGGCAGCGCGAAGAACCTGAGCTACACCGCTTCGGTGAATCCAAATGGCGACCTTTTGGTCGCGGGATATTACCAGCCCAAAGCAGCGGTCGTAATAGGGGATGTGCAAGCGAAGGGAAGCTGGGTAATGAATAC
>JAJTCI010000303.1 GCA_021323155.1 Chitinophagaceae bacterium
ATAAGCGAATGGCGTTTAACAAGAAAGAGGAATTTGGCCGCAAGGAGCAATACCTGTCGGCGTTCGCGAAAGCCCTGGCCCACCCGGCACGTATTGCCATCCTGAAAGTCCTGGCCCAGAAGAACGAATGCATCTGCGGGGAAATCGTGGACGTATTGCCGCTGGCGCAGTCTACGGTTTCTCAACACCTCAAAGAGCTGAGCAATGCGGGTCTTATTACCGGGTCGGTCGACGGGCCGCGCAGCTGCTATTGCATTAACTGGAAAGAATTTGAAACCTTCAAAAATGAATTCAACGGCCTGTTCGATAACCTGAAACAAAAGAACGAGAAGGCTTGTTGTTAACAAACAAAACGAATCGTATGCAAAACGAACATGAATTAAAACAATTGGTAAAAGAGAAATACAGCCAGATCGCTGAACAACCCCAGGCGCAGAACCTTGCTTCGTGCTGCGGCGCGGGCGGTTGCAGCGAAGAGATCTACAATATCATGGCGGATGACTATAAAAAGCTCGAAGGGTACAGCCCGGATGCCGACCTCGGTCTCGGCTGCGGCCTGCCCACAGAATTCGCAAAGATCAGTGAGGGAGATACAGTGATCGACCTCGGCAGCGGTGCGGGAAACGATGCATTTGTCGCAAGAGCAGTCACCGGTGTAAACGGAAAAGTGATAGGAATTGATTTCACTGAAAAGATGATCGAAAAAGCACGCGTCAACGCTGATAAACTTGGGTTCAACAACGTTGAGTTCCGCCTGGGTGACATCGAACACATGCCTGTTGCTGCTGATACCGCCGACGTTATCGTAAGTAATTGCGTATTGAACCTCGTTCCCAATAAAGCCAACGTATTTAAAGAGGTTTTCCGTGTGCTGAAACCCGGCGGCCATTTCAGTATCTCTGACATCGTGTTGGAAGGGACACTGCCCGAAAAACTAAAGCAGGCCGCGGAGATGTACGCGGGATGCGTTTCAGGCGCGATCCAAAAACAGGAATATCTTGATCACATACAATTGGCTGGATTTACAAATATTGTCGTCCAGAAGCAAAAGAGCATCATACTGCCGGACGATATACTACTCAACTATTTCAGCCAGGAAGATATCAACGCATTTCGCAGCAGCGAGGTGGGGATCCACAGCATCACGGTGTACGCGGAGAAGCCGAAGGAATGTTGTGCCCCCGGTTCAGGCTGTTGCTAACTCGTCCGGACAACAATCCATTTTTTAACCACTAAAAACTTTTGCCATGAACACACAAAAGAACGTAGCATGTAACTGCGATCCGGGATGTTGCGGCGAAACAGGGGGATACCCTTGTTGCGAGAATTGCTAAACAACCAATAATGTCCTGCACCCAATAAGTGCAGGACATTTAATTTTACGAGGTATGAAAAAGAAAATCTTGTTTGTCTGTATTGAGAACAGCAACCGCAGCCAGATGGCCCAGGCCTTTGCCAGAATCCATGGCGGTGAAGATGTGTCAGCGTATAGTGCAGGCTCGAAGCCTTCCGGGGTTGTAAACCCGAAAGCCATCACTGCAATGAAAGCGTTGGGTTATGACCTGTCCACCCACGAAAGCAAATCACTCGATGAGGTTAAGGAATACGCCCCATTCGACGCAGTAGTGACCATGGGATGCGGCGATGCCTGCCCCTGGATGCCCGCTAAACAATTCATCGACTGGCAGATACCGGACCCGCGTCATATGGAACCGCAACAATTCAATGAAGTAAGAGATCTGATCGGTGAGAAAGTAAAAGAACTGATAAACGGAATCGGAGCGTGATTTTTTCGACATTTTATGGACATGGAACGTCCTTACTTCCTGATTTCTGATTCCTTATTTCTTATTACTCCGTTCCCCGTCTACCTTCGTGCCGATGTTATTCAAGGATGTGATCGGGCAGGAGGCGGTGAAACAGCACCTCGCGGAAATGGTACAGCAGGACCGGCTGAGCCATGCGTTATTATTCGTGGGAAAACAGGGCAGCGGCGCTTTACCGATGGCACTTGCTTTCGCGCAGTACATTGTCTCCCTCCCCTCTCCTTCACCCGTGGTTGAGGATCTCTTCGGCGGCATGACGGCGTTGGAACCGGTGCCACAGTTTATTCACCCCGATCAAATTGCAAGTCAATCCTCTTTCCAGCGCGCTGAACAACTCATCCATCCTGACCTGCATTTTTCTTACCCGGTGATACCAAGAAAAAGCGGGGATAAACCCATCAGCACAGATTATGTTTCGGAGTGGCGGGAATTTATCCGGCAGTTCCCTTATGGCAATGCGTTTGACTGGCTCCAGTTCATCGGGGCCGAGAATAAGCAGGGAAACATCACGGCAGATGAATGCAACGATATCATCCGCAAGTTGAGCCTGAAGACGTTTGAAAGCGAATACAAAGTATTGCTGATGTGGATGCCCGAATACCTTGGCAAAGAGGGCAACAAACTTCTTAAGCTTATAGAGGAACCGCCACCCAATACCCTCTTTATTCTCGTGGCCGAGAACGAAGAGCAGATACTGCAAACCATACTGAGCCGTTGCCAGTTGGTTCGCATTCCCGCATTGGAAAACACGGATATCGAGCGCGCCCTTATCGAACGATCAGCCGCGGCGCCAGAAACAGCCCGGCAAATCGCCGCCATCGCAGAAGGCAATTACAGGGAAGCACTCTCCCTGCTGCAGCACGCTGAAGACGACTGGCAGGATATATTACGTGACTGGCTGAATGCCACGCTTAAGAGCGGACCCATCGCGCAGGTGAAATGGGTGGAGGAGATCAGTAAAATGGGGCGCGAGAAGCAAAAACAGTTCCTGCGTTATTTTAACCACCTGGTTGAAGTGAGCATCCGGGTGAAGGTGCTTGGCGCCGACAGGGTACCTGCCGCGGAAAATGAACTCGCTTTCGCCCAAAGACTTAACAAGATCGCCGGTGTGAGCCAACA
>JAJTCI010000046.1 GCA_021323155.1 Chitinophagaceae bacterium
TTACTTTTTCATTGACCAGCTGCCCAATGCGATCCGTAAGGGTATCGCGGTTTACCTGGTAAGGCACCTCGGTGATGATGATCTGTTCCCTTCCGCTGGGTTTGGTATCCACATGACATTTCCCACGTACCACTACTCTTCCACGACCAGTGAGTAATGCCTGCTTCACGCCTTCCATGCCGTAAATGACGCCACCTGTCGGAAAATCAGGAGCTTTCACATGCATCATCAGTTCTTCAGGACTGATCTCTTTGTTGTCTATATACGCCACGCAACCATCTACTACTTCGGAAAGGTTATGCGGCATCATGTTCGTCGCCATACCCACGGCGATGCCACTGCTCCCGTTCACCAGCAATTGCGGGATCCGGGTTGGTAGCACAGTAGGCTCTTCGAGCGAGTCGTCAAAATTCAGTTGGAAATCGACCGTATCTTTTTCAATGTCTTCCAGCATGCTTTCAGCGATGCGCTGGAGGCGTGCTTCAGTATAACGCATGGCCGCCGGGCTGTCGCCATCCTGGTTACCAAAGTTACCCTGGCCGTCGATCAATGTATACCGCATGCTCCAGTCTTGCGCCATACGAACGAGCGTGTCATACACGGCGGTATCTCCGTGGGGGTGGAATTTACCAAGCACTTCACCCACGATACGGGCTGATTTTTTATAAGGTTTGCTATGCCCCATGCCGATCTCATTCATCGCATGCAGAATCCGGCGATGTACCGGCTTGAGCCCGTCCCGCACATCCGGCAGGGCACGGCCCACGATCACCGACATTGAATAATCAATGTAGGCGGTCTTCATTTGCTCTTCGATATTTACCTTGATGATCCGATCGTTGTCACTGGTTTCCTGAGGCAGTAAAGTATCTTCCATAATTGTTTTTAACCTTCTCTTTTCTGATTCACGTTGGCTTGCCGAAACGTAGTGTCTGACAAGCGTTTATAAGGCGGACAAAGCTAATTTTTTTCACCCGGAAAGCCGCTTTTCCACAGGTAAATTTTTGATATATTTTCTCACATTTAACTCAGGCACATTTTTAGCTTTTGGTGGGCGAACCGGGCTGCTGAAACGCCTGGAGACGACCAGGACAGGAATGAGACGAGCGACAGGAAATATTTAAGAAATGAAGTACAATCCAATACCATGATTACCCCTTTCACCAAAGAACTTTTAGACGATACCGATCATGCGTCGCGGCTGAAAAGACAATACGAAGAACACCAGGGTGTTGCGGTGAAAAGCCACCCAAAAGGCAGGAGAAACCAGCTTTTTATTCCTTTCCTCCTTACCATCCCGGTTATCATTATTGCATTTGTTGTGACGCTTGTCTGGAGCGCGGATGACAACGTCTCCTCTGCCCCAGCGAACGAATCAACCATCGTTTCGAATAATGGCGTACAGGGGGTACAAACTGCGGCTACCAAACCTACGCCGATAAAAGGTGCATTGCAGAAAACAGTCGGTCGGACACAATCCATTGCCGCCTCTATCAGCAGATCCAGGACGATCGATGAGGTAGTCACCGTGGCAGATGCGGGTTCAGTTGGTGGCAGCACACATGAACTCGATCTTACTAACCTTACGGCAACCATGCTTGACCTGGTGGTGCTGGAAGTTTATCACCTCGACAAGATCGGTAAAGCGATACGGAAAGAAACATTGTATGCGAGGAACATTGCTCCTCACAAGAAAACACGCCTCTCGGCGAAGTTAGATAGATCCGCCCAGCGCATGGTCCACCGCGTCTCGTTGTTGAGCGCAAAAGATGCGAACCTCTACCTCGTTTCAAGGTAGATACGATTTCACTTACCTTCGGCCAATGAAACAAATTCTCCTGTTCGGAGCCGGCCGATCAGCCACTGTTTTGATCGATTACCTCAAACTTACAGCGAATGATATTGTCTGTAAAGTGACGGTCGCCGATGCCGACCTGGAGTCTGTTTCAAAAAAAGTAGGTGACCATCCATTGGTCAAAGCCATACAGGTGAACGTGGAGGATGAAGGCGAACGCCGTGGGCTTATCAGCCAGGCCAACGTGGTGATCTCGCTGATGCCGCCTGCGCTGCATTACCTTGTTGCGCAGGATTGCCTTGCGCTGGGTAAACACCTTTTAACAGCGAGTTACGTGGATGAGAATATCCGGGCCATGCAAAAGGAGATCAGCGACAAAGGACTTCTATTCCTTTGCGAAATGGGCCTTGATCCCGGTATCGATCATATGAGCGCTATGCAACTGATCAACGAGATCCGCAAAAAGGACGGGCGGATCGTATCGTTCAGATCGCATTGCGGCGGCCTGGTAGCTCCGGAAAGCGATACCAATCCGTGGCATTATAAGATCAGCTGGAACGCACGGAACGTGATCACGGCCGGAAAGACCGGTGCGCTTTACCGTGAAAAAGGAAGCGTGGTGAGCCTTGGTTATACCCAGCTTTTCGATTCCGACCGACAGGTTAAAATAGATGAAACGTTGTACGCATGGTATCCGAACCGCGATTCACTCAAATACATCATGCTTTACGGTCTGGAAGAGGCCGACAGTTTCATTCGCACCACGTTGCGTCACCCCGAGTTCTGTTTCGGATGGAAGAATCTTGTTGATCTCAAGCTGACCGATGAAGACAAAGTGTACGAGACAGATGGTCTTACGCTGGCCGATTTCTTCCGCAAGCATTTTGAAAAGTATGGGTTTGGTGAATGGCTGAGCCAGATGCTGGTGAGCCGCCTGTCATACGCGAAAGATATGATGGAGAAACTCATGGCTCTGATAGAAGCGGAAGAGGCCGCTGAAAAGCAAGGCGCCGACGCACCAGAGGAAGTGCTTCTGGTAAATGAAAAAGGGGAATTGAATTCGGTGGAGGTGGATGATATCAAAGACAAGGCGGCGGAAACCGTTGCGCTGAAGATGCACGAGGCGAACCTCAGCATGAAACAGCTTTTCTTCCTGGGTATGGACGATGAATCGACTATCATCAACCGGGGCCTTTGCAGTGCGGCGGATGTGCTCCAGTTTATTTTCGAGACCAAGCTAGCACTGCAGCCGGAGGATAAAGACCTGGTGGTGATGCAGCACGAGATCGAATACGTGGTGGACGAGACCAAACATGAGGTCAAAAGCACGCTCACTGTTACCGGTGAGAACGCGCAGCATACCGCCATGGCGAAAACTGTTGGACTTCCACTGGGTATCGCGGCAAAGTTGTTACTCGACGATAAAATCAAAGTGACCGGGCTCCAGATCCCTACGATCGCTGAGATTTATGAACCTGTGCTGAAGGAATTAGCGGAACAAGGCATCGTGTTCAGCGAAACGGGTTCGGCATTGTCCTAGTCCAGTTACTTCAAGAGCCTGCGCAATTCCTCCACTCCTTCCGTGGCCGGCTTCTCTATCGCAACAAGGTTTTGCAGGGAAGATGTATATGGCACTTTCTTATCGACAATGTATTTAGGGCATTCCCAGGGCGCATAATTCACCAACCCAGCCGCCGGGTACACGGCGAGTGATGTACCCACCACGACGAAGATATCGGCCGTCCGGGTGATGCGTGCCGCAGTCTCGATCATCGGAACCGGTTCCTCGAACCATACGATATGAGGCCTGAGCTGGGCGCCATCCCCGGCGGTATCACCGAATTTTATATCGCCACGAATATCATACACCAGGGATTCATCCGTTTCGCTGCGCATTTTAAATATCTCGCCATGCAGGTGTAAAACGTTGGTGCTTCCCGCTCTTTCATGCAGGTCATCGATGTTCTGGGTGATGATCTGCACGTCAAACTCTTTCTCCAGTTCCGCCAGGACCCTGTGGGCCGTATTAGGCTCCGCTTCCGCGACATTCTTTCTTCTCATGTTGTAAAAATCCAGTACCAGTTGTGGGTTCCTTCTCCAAGCCCCGGGAGTAGCCACTTCCGTTACGTCATAACCTTCCCAGAGGCCATCACTGTCCCGGAATGTTTTTAACCCGCTTTCCGCGCTGATTCCGGCACCGGTGAGCACCACAAGTTTTTTCATGGACATGAGATAAAGTTAGAGAACATTCGGACCGGGAGAAAATATGGCAGCAATCGTTTTATAATTACCGGGCCTTACGGAAATGCAGCACAGAGCTATCTGCCAGCGAAATCGTAAATGTGGTATCTGTCTTCTCCAAGATTGGTAATTGCCTGAACAAACTGTCCTCTTTTACGAAAAGGCTTTTGAAGTCATCGGATACATAGTAGCTAAATAGTGCCGAATCCTTTGACCCCATGTACAGGAAGGTGCTGTCTTTGTTGAACTGTACACTTACCGGGAGACTGTCTTTCGTAGCAGGGACCGATGCGAGGAACTGGATGTTGCGGGAGGAGTCGTTCCCGGCTACGGAATCAATACTCCATTTCCCGGTGATATCAAAGGAAGCCGCTTTGGAACTGCGGAACCAGTCACAGGAGATAAATCCAACGAGAAGTGTTGCGGCAATACATGCCACGGCGATCGTAATCTTCATTTTGCAGGTTTTTAATTGTGATGAATTAAAACTTGCAGGCCTGCGCTAATGAATACGATCACACGAGAAAATGTAACCCGTGTCGATTTGTTAAAGGTTGAAGAATGGTGTTTGAGCGATTATGCTTTTGTTCCGGAGAGTTCCATTATCACCGACCACTCTTTGTTAGTAACTGGCTGTACGGATAAGCGTCCGAGGCGTACCAGCGCCATATCTTTTAGCCGCTTGTCGTTCTTTACTTGTTGAAGGCTGACAGGTTTGCTGAGCTTTTTGTAGGGCTTCAGGTCTACCGCTACCCATGCTTCATCATCGGTGGTTGGATCCTGGTAAGCTTCCTTTACCACTTTAGCGATCGCCACGATCTCCAGTCCTTCGTTGCTGTGATACCAAAGCACCTGGTCGCCCTTTTTCATTGCACGCAGATGAAGACGCGCGGCGTAATTCCTGACGCCATCCCAGCATGTCTTACCATCCTTTTCAAACTGGTCCCAACTGTATTTAAACGGTTCAGACTTCACGAGCCAGTATGCCATAGAATTTGAAATTTAAGGTTTGGAAGTTCATATTAGTTCCCGGGGCATCTACCATCCGCTGGCGAGGACGTCGGCGATATGCAAGGTCTTCATCGGGTATCCCGCTTTTTTCATATAGCCATCCAGGTGCATGAGACAACTCATATCCGTGCTGATCATGTATTCAGCTTTTGTGTCGGTCGCGTTCGTGGCTTTCTGGTCTGCCATCGCGATGCTGATGGACTCAAACTTGACAGCGAACGTTCCGCCGAACCCACAACAGGTCTCTACGTCGTTCATTTCAACCAGTTCAAGACCCTTCACTTTACCCAGCAACTGCCTGGGCTCCGATTTAATGCCGACCTCTCTCAGCCCCGCGCAACTATCATGATAAGTAGCGACCCCGTTGAAGGATGCGCCCAGGTCGTCCACTTTCAATACGTTGACAAGGAATTCGGTGAATTCGAAAGTCTTTTCCTTCAGGAGTTTCGCGGTATTATGCATCGAGGAATTCTCGAGCAGTTTGGGGTAGTAATTCCTAACAAATCCTACGCAGCTGGCACTCGGCGCCACCACGTATTCGGCGTCATTAAAGTCCGTGATGAACTTGCTGCATACTTCGCGGGCTTCACCCCAGAAGCCAGCGTTGAAAGCGGGCTGGCCACAACAGGTCTGGTTGGCATTATAATAAACACTGCAGCCGGCCTTCTCCAGCACTTTCACCATATTAAATCCTACCTGGGGATACAACTGGTCTACGAAACAGGGTATGAAAATGGAAACGTTCATCCGGTGCAATGTAAAAAAGATCGGGACACGGATCACAAATGGAAGTGAGAAACCTCCAGGGAAACTGATCTTCAAAAAACATTAGTCGGTTGAACCAGAAAGGCACGAAGTATCACAAGTGTCTTGCTGCCTGGCTTTTGCCTGTCGCATTATTCGGGGTTCTTTGTGCCGGAACGGTAAATTATCACGACTCAAATCCCGTATTATGCGAAACGGACTTAACCCCGTGTCAAGGGAGTGTGCAGGTGGTGTCAAGTGGCAGTGCAATACGGGTGTGATATAGGTGTAATATCGGTATGATATAGGGGATGGTCTCTATAAGGTCTCTATAAAGTCTCTATAAGGTCTCTATAAGGGTAGTGCTTTTTGAGCAAAATGAACGGATGGCGGTTGCCAGCAGCATGTAAACCACAATGGCGATATTATGGATAGCATCCATCTTCTTAAAGATAAAAAATACGCTTGTATAGCCCAAACTTATTTGCGGAGGCTCCTGTTCAACGCGATCATCTTTAGCGCCGTGATCGCTGCTTCTTCTCCCTTGTGGCCATGCCTGCCTCCTACCCTGTCGATCGCCTGCTGGTCGTTCTCCACGGTGAGCACACCAAAAACGGTAGGGACGTCAAGGACCATGTTCAAGGATAGGACGCCATCGGTCACCGCTTTGCATACATAATCAAAATGTGGTGTATCTCCCCGAATCACTGTACCGAGCGTAATAAAGGCATCAGCTGGCCTGAGTTTACTCTCCGCATAGGCTCGCACCGCGAAAGGTATTTCCACAGCGCCGGGTACGCTCAGCACTTTGAACTTTACCCCATGCTGCCTGAGCAGGTTCTTACAACCTGACTCCAGTTTCGAGACGATGTTATCGTTCCACTCCGTGCGAACAATAACAACAAAGGCATCCTGGATTTCCGGGATGCCTTTGGCCAAGGTAGTATTCCCTGTAGTGGCCATTATTTTATTGAGAATTCGTTCTTTGGAACGGAAAGCCGGTAAATGTACCGGTCGGCCTGTGATCCTTTTTCGGTCCTTGGGAATTTTTCTTTCAGTTCCGTATAGAGTTCAACAGCGTCGTTTGGTTTGTTTTCTATTTCCAATAACAGTGCAGCACGGAACAGGTATTCAGACGAACGTGCTTCTTCTTCGGGGAAGTGACGGCCGGCTTTCTTGTACAGCTCGATCGCTTTACTCCTGTTGTTCTTTTCAGAATAGGCATCCGCCAATCCACCCCAGGCTAACATCTGGATCATCTTTGAATCCGTATCATAGTCTTTCAGGTATTTGATGGCATTGTCAAAGTCCTGCAGTTTCAGGTAAGATATTCCTGCATAATAGCGAGCCAGTTCACCGGTTTTGGTGCCGCCATAATTTTTGATCACATACAGAAACCCTCTTTCAGTACCGCGGCCATTCAGGGCCAGCTGGAACGAATCGATACCGAAATAGTTCTGGGCGCTGAAGATAGCGTCCTGTGCTTTTTGCTCTTTTGGCTTTACCACGTACTGCTGATAAGCATACCAGCCGCCAATGATAACGATCGCGCCTATAGCGACGTATGTGATGATCTTTTGGTTCTTTTTCCAGAAAGCATCCAGGCTGTTAACTGCGTCCACTCTCTCTGTATGCTCTGTTCTCTTTTCGCTCATTTCAATTGAGTATTTGTGATGGGTTTAATGTATTTAATCAACTATAAAAGGATATGACTGGTCGATGTACACGTCTTTCAATACTTCGCTGTCATCCGGCCATGGGCTTTCCTCCGCGAACTTAACGCTCTCTTCCACCACGGTATTAATGCGGTCATCGATTGCCTTAATCTCCTCATCGGTCGCAAACTTATTGTCGCGGATGGTTTTCAGCACCATACTGATGGGATCCTTTGCCTTGTATTCTTCTACCTCTTCTTTTGTGCGGTATTTCTGCGGATCGGAGATCGAGTGGCCCTTGTAGCGGTATGTTTTCAACTCGATCAACGTAGGGCCGTCTCCTTCCCTTGCGCGTTTCACCGCGCGCACGATGCCTTCATGAACGGCTTCGGCCGCCATTCCATCTACTTTATCAGCAGGCATTTCGTAGGCGTCAGCAAGCTTGTATATGTCAAGGACGTTGGAAGTACGTTCCACCGAGGTACCCATCGCGTAGTTGTTGTTCTCGCAAATAAACACAACGGGTAATTTCCAGGTCATGGCCAGGTTGAATGTCTCGTGTAACATACCCTGCCTTGCGGCGCCATCGCCGAAGAAACAAAGGACGACGTTATCTGTTCCGCGGTATTTCTCGGCGAATGCAAGTCCTGCGCCAGTACCGATCTGTGCCCCCACGATACCATGGCCACCAAAGAACCTGTTCTTTACGTCGAAGAAGTGCATGCTGCCTCCTTTGCCTTTGGCGCAACCGGTGGCTTTACCGTAGAGTTCCGCCATACAGGCATTCGCGCTGGTGCCCTTTGCAAGCGCCAGGCCGTGATCGCGGTAGGCGGTGATAAACGGATCTTCCGGTCGTGTGGCGGTCATACAACCCGCAGCGATCGCTTCCTGGCCGATATAGGCGTGAAAGAAACCGCGGATCTTGCCAGCCATTTTGTACATCTCCTCCGCCTTTAATTCGAATTGGCGGATGAGTTGCATCAGCTCGTACCAGTAGAGGTATGTTTCTTTTGAAAAGCGTGTGGCCACTCCTGAAATTTTGAGCGGCAAATATAGGACAAATGGCAATTGAAATCCGACTCAATTTTGTGTGGCTCAGCAGATTAATATTATTTGTGTAGGGCCTTGAGGATGTAGTCCTTATCCGCCATTGAGCAACCGGGACCCTGTCATGATGAAACATGTACAAGGTAGTGTTTCCTCTCTCTGTTCATTACCTTTGGCCGCCAAGGGGAAATGCATACTGATAAAAATCTGCATGATTTAGTTACCAACCGCAGAAATCAGTACTAAATTGCGGCCCGATCGATTGCTTAAAACAGAGAAATGGAACCAGTTAAACCTTTGTACTACTCCGAATACCTGCACCTGGACAAGATACTTGACGCGCAACATCCCAAAAGCGCGGTCAATGGTAAGCCCGGCGCGCACGAGGAGATGCTTTTTATCATCGTTCACCAGGCTTTTGAGCTCTGGTTTAAACAGGTGCGCCACGAATTGAGTTCCATCATCGATTCTTTACACAAGGAGCGTATCGACGATAATACCGATGAGATGAGCGTGATCGTCCAGAGACTCTACCGCGTCATTAAGATCATTAACCTCATGAACCAGCAGTTCGACGTGCTGGAGACCATGAAGCCGCTGAATTTCCTGGATTTCCGCAACTTCCTTTACCCCGCTTCCGGGTTCCAGAGCAAACAATTCCGGATCGTAGAGGCGATGCTGGGGTTGAAGATGGAAGGCAGGCATATGCCGGAACACTACAAGAACGTCCACACCAATAAAGGAGGATTCCACCAACAGGATTTCGACGCCATCACCGCAGCCGAAAGCGACCTAAGCCTTTTACAGGGCGTAAAGAACTGGCTTGCCCGCATGCCTTTTTTCCATAAGGAATTATGGCAGGAATACCAATTGCAATTCACTGACCAGGCGAGTACGAACCCGTTCATCTCCGATTATTATCACTTGTATGAGAAAACGCAGCGTGAACTGAACTTCGCGGTGTTGAAAGAACACCGGATCGACCAGGACATGAAGGTGAAGGAGGAATATGGGACCGCTACTGCGAACTTCCGTAAGTTCTTTATTGAAAGCGGGTCCGAAGCCTTCAGCGCGAACGAGCTTTCTGCCGCGTTGTTCATTCAATTATACGGGCAGTACCCGATGCTGCACCTGCCATTTGAATTACTGAATTCATTGATCGAGATCGATGACCTTTTATCGCTCTGGCGCTACCGGCATTATTCCATGGTAAAGAAAATGATCGGCGCGAGCCCTGGTACCGGTGGTACGGCGGGTGCCGGTTACCTGCTGGGTGCGGTGCAGAAGAACCGCGTATTCGCTGATCTTTTGATACTCCCTACGTTCTTCCTGGAGAAACAAAAGCTTCCCCAGTTACCGGTCAAGCTAAGGGAATTGCTGGCGTTTAGTAATGACTATTGCCCCTCCGGCACGTCACAGGCACGTTAATCTTTATTCACCAGTTTGTGAAACTCCGCCGCCGCCGCGGTCAGGCGTTTGAGCCGTTCTGCGAGGATCGCTTCGTGCGTCCTGCCGTATTTCTTATAGATAACGGGAGGATAATGTTGGAAGGCGGCAGCGATTTGTTCCGACGATAGCTGTGCCTGGATGGACGTGGCCATGGATACAAACGCCGATTGGGGAAGGCCGGATAAATATTGCCGATCCATCTTCTTTGACTGCTTCATCAATCCTTTTATGTTATCAAATTCCGGCCGGAACGATTGGAACTTGTCATTAAAGCCGACCGCCAGGCGGTTTATGATGCCTTCATCAAATACATAGAAAGCGATGTCGCGATCGCGCGCGATTGGCCGGAGAATGCGCTGGCCGTTCACCTCAACCAATGCCCATTTCCATTGGTCCTGGTGCCGGTCCCAGTCGTTCACCAGCATATCGAATAACCTTGTTTTTAAATATAAGAGCGTATCGATGGGGATCTTTTCTTTACCCAAAGCCTCCAACTCATCCGTTTCAATGATCTGAGTGGCGTTCATGAATTGCGGTGTGAAACGCCAGGTACTATCGGTATGTTCTTCCAGGTAGACCAGTCTGCCCGCCATGCGTTCGTTATACTTTCCGTGGGTTTCATCATAGGGCATCCAATACAGCGACGGGCTTACATGCGGAAGCTGTAGTACGCCGGATAGCATGGCGACCACCTTTGGGCCATAAGGATTCATAGAGGAGACCTGGTCGCGGAAGACAGACCGGAAGAGGGAGGGTTGTAATATGGCGGGTAACACATTCTTCTGGTCTTTGTTTACAGAACGAAGTACCCAATGCCTGCCAGCAGAATCTTTCAACCGGATGGAAATGGTTTGCTGACTTCCTCCTAATTCATAGGGTACCAGCCCACCTAATACGTGCCCGTAATTAAACACAGGAACC